>DAOUZU010000060.1 GCA_030665535.1 Dehalococcoidia bacterium | reverse complement strand
AGCAGGGTGTCCCTGGCCAGTTGCGTCAACCGGTATTGGCCGTTGTCACAACGCAGTAGCCCCAGGGCGCAGCAGGCGACGAGCAGCCTCTCCGTCATATCGGCGTCGGTATCGCGAGCGGTAGCCACCTCTACGGCCGTTTGGGGCTGGCTCAGGGCAGTGAAGATATCCAGCTGGTGTGCCGCCAGCAGCACCCGCGCCGACCGGTACTGCCAGTGCATCTCCGCAAGCACCTCGGCCTCGTCCAAGTTATCAGCGGTAAAGAGGTTCATCCCGTCTGATTTATCCACTATCGCCCCCGCTTTCGCCGGCGACTACCTTAACCCGACAGGAAAAGGCCGGCGGCGGCTATCTGCCACATAATAACCAGGCCCAGAACGACGCTTACAGACCCGGCGGCCCCCCTGAGCCATATACTGAGCTGCCGCGAACGCCCGCTGATGAACCGGAAGGGCAGCCCGATGGCACCGCTGAAAAGCACCATTCCCAGGATAGAGCCCACGCCGAAGACGAGCAGGAAAACAAGCCCCTGGCCCACTGAAGACATCGTGTTGAGGACAAGCAGCGTCAACACCCCGCTGCCGGCCAAGCCGTGTATCATACCCATCAGCAGGGGCCTTCTGATGTGTTTGTGTTCGTGCTCCGGGGTTTCCTCGTGGCTGTGGCTATGGATGTGGCTGCTTTCGCCATGCTGGTGCATATGGAGATGGTGTTTTTTCTTTAGCAACTGCCACACCAGGGGCGCGCCCAGCAGGACGAGCATCACGCCAACGGCGAATTCCATACCAAGGGACAGCTTGTCCGGTATGGTCAGCCGGAAAACGAGCACGGCCAGACCGGCAGCGAACAGGGTGAGGGTGTGGCCCAGACCCCAGCTGAGGCCGACAATGGCCGAGCGAAGGAGGCTGCCGGAGCGGCTGACAATGGTGGTCACAGCTACTATATGGTCGGCGTCCAGGGCGTGTTTTATCCCCAGCAGAAAGCCGAAAAAGAGGGCGGCCAGCACGGTTGCCTCCGGCATATTCTCCTCCTTATCCTACTCTTCGCTGTCGCTGGTTAAGATAGGTTCTAGCTTTGGCATGCGGCACAGAGGCCGCGGATGATATGGTGGTTTAGATCTGCCTCAAAGCCGAGCTTCTCTCTGAGACTCTCTTTGAGCGGCTCCAGGACGGCTTCGTCGCAGTGAAACTGCCGCCCGCAACTCTTGCAGACCAGGTGATGGTGGTGGCCTTCCTCAGCGTGATGATAGACCCTGCCGCCGCAAATATCGCTCTTGACCACCAGTCCCAGGCCCTCCAAGAGCTCCAGGGTGCGGTAGACGGTGGACTTGTTTACGCCGGATATCCTGTCTTCAAGCTGGCCCAGGATGGCCTCGGCGGTCAGGTGGACGTCGGCCTCGTGGATGATGTCCAGAATGAGACGGCGCTGCGGCGTCAGGCGGTATCCCTTGTTCTTTAATGTCGTAGAGCAACTCATTGCAATTGCATCCTGTTGCAATAAGATAGCAGCCTTTGTTAACCCTGTCAAGAGGGCCTTGAGGAAACGGCTATTTTCCCCGGCTGTCCAGCATTATAGTCACCGGGCCGTCGTTGTGGATGGCAACCTGCATATGCTGCCGGAAGCGGCCTGTTTGCACAGTCAGCCCGCTAGCCCTGGCCTGGCTGACGAACTCCTCAAAAAGGGGGCCGGCCTTATCTGGCGGCGCCGCCGCGGTGAAGCTGGGCCGCCGCCCCTTTCTGGTATCGACCAGCAGGGTGAACTGGCTCACCAGCAGCAACTCAGCCTTAACGTCCAGGGCGGAAAGGTTAAACTTGCCGGCTTCATCGGCAAAGATGCGCAGGTTGACAATCTTGGAAACCAGGTAGCCGATATCGTCCTGGCTGTCCCCGGCGGCCACACCCACCAGAACCACCAGGCCGCCGCCTATCCGGGCCACTTCCTGGCCAGCAACGGCCACCGATGCCTTGCTAACCCTCTGTATCAGCGCCTTCATACCGCCCCCTGCCGGGTCACCCTTCCATTCTAGCCCAGCGCCAACCCGTCGGTAAAGGGCCGACTAATAAGGCCAACTGGAGATAGCTTTTCATAATATCCGGGGGGCCGTCGAGCCCCCCGGATACCCCTCCTGACCCCCTCCATATATTTAGAAATAGGGAGAAAATACAAGCATTCTCCCAGGCAATACCCCTCCCCGCACACCCCTCTGTTTCTTGCCATTTATCCCTGCTGGACGCCCACCAAGAAATGGAGTAAAATCCGCACAATGGCAGGCATAATTGGAAAGCGGTTGATATGCCGCTAGCGGATACTAATATTACCGCGACTGTGAGGCACCGGGCTCGTTTGAGCCGGTGCTTTTTCAGTTAAGAAGGGGGCGTCATGCAGTCGAGTCTGATCGGTAAAATTGAGAAGGCCAAACGCTATGCTGAAGAAAGGGAACGGATTAAGTTCTCCTCTCTCTCGGTTGAGTTCCACGGCGAGAATGACACCCATACCACCGAATACAGGGACGGCAACTGGCATTGTACCTGTAACTTTTTTACCAACTGGGAGCGCTGCAGCCATACAATGGCCCTGGAAAAAATCCTGGGCAGCATGCTTCCCGATGAAGCCCTGACAACCCAGTTCGATTACCACTTCTAGGCCAGGCGGGTACGGATGGCAAACCGGCCATACCATGGAGGGCTATGCCCTGCTACTTTCGCCACTTGAAAGATACCTTTAGCGAAGCTGAAATCACCGTCACGCCTGCAAACAGAAGGAAGGTAGACCAGGCCATCCAAAGGATTGTCGGGACTACCGGACAGCCGTGCCCTGAAACCTGGCGGAGTCTGAAATAACAACTGGCCGATAGTGCTTCCGCCCGCCAGCTTATCAGCCAGTTGAAGTCAGCCCTCTAAGCCACCTTCACCCAGGGCCTCAATGGCCTCCCCGACGACAAAAAGGGAGCCGGTGACGCAGATGATGTCCCCCTCGCCGGCCACAGCCAACGCCCGCTTTAGCGCCCCGGCCACGCCGGCCGCCGCTTCCACGTCAAGCCCATAGCGACTGAATTCAGCCTCCACCGACGCCCCGGCCATGGCCCGTGGGTGGCGGGAGCGGGTAACTATAACGCGGCTGAAGTAGGGGGAAAGCGCCGCGGCCATACCGGCCAGGTCCTTGTCCACAGAAGCGCCGAAGATGAGAATGGCCTGACCGGCGCGCTGCCGGTTGAAATAATCTCGCAGAGATTCCACCAGCCCCGCTGCCGCTGCCGGATTATGGGCGCCGTCCAGGACTATGGCCGGTCGGCGGCGGATAATCTGGAAACGCCCCGGCCAGTTCACGCTACCGAGCCCTTTGATTACGGCCTCCGGGCTGATGCCGAATCCCTTTTCGGCCAGCGCCTCCAGGGCGGCTACCGCCGTGGCCGCATTCACCTGCTGAAAGCTTCCCAGCAGCGGTAGAGACAGCCGGTAGTGGTTCCGCCGGCCCTTTATCTCCAGAAGCTGGCCGTCTTCGTCAAGGCCGAGCCGCCGCCAGCTAACCTCGGTACCCACCCGGATAAGCTCCGCCCCCAGCCCTTGACAGGTTTCTTCAATCACCCTGGCGACAGCCGGTGTCTGCGGGGCGTTGACCACCATCATCCCCGGCTTGATGATACCCGCCTTCTCGGCGGCCACGGCGGCCAGGGAGTCGCCCAGGACCTCGGTATGATCCAGGCTGATGGTGGTGATGACGCCTACCTCCGGTGAAACAACGTTGGTGGCGTCCAACCGCCCGCCCAGCCCAGCCTCTACCACCTGGAAATCCACCCCTTTTGCGGCGAAATGGCAGAAACCCAGCGCCGTCAGAAGCTCGAAGGTGGTTAGCTGGCCATAGGCAGCCCGGCGGTTTACGGCGGTAACCTCCGGTTTAAGTCTCTGCACCAGGTCTATCATCTCATCCCCGGTGATTAAACGGCCGTTTATCCGGAAACGCTCCCGGATATCGGTCAGGTGGGGCGAGGTGTAGAGCCCGGTGGCATGGCCGGCGGCAGTCAGTACCGAGGCTATCATGGCGGCGGTGGAGCCCTTGCCCTTGGTGCCGGCGATATGAACCGTTCTGGCCTTTAAGTGGGGGTTATCCAGCCGGCAAAGGAGCTCCTCCATCCGCCGCAGGTCATAGTGGGCCGCCTGGCGAGGCTGGTGCATCGTCTCGTAATCTATAAAGCTATAGAGATAGTCCAGGGCCTGCTGGTAGGTGTCGGCCAAGCTCTTCCCCCTCCTTTTATTCTACCGGCTACATTTTAGCACCGGCGCACCCATTAATCTAAAATCCTTCCCGTTTAGCATTGGCAGCCAGCCTCACCCCCCTGTATCCCACTTTCTAAAGCCGGCAACTTGACGTCTTTAACTTGCGGCTGTTACTATCTGATGGCTAGGGGGTAAGAGTGAATTTTGTTCACAAGCTGACCACCGCCACCCGTCAGAACGACAGCCTGCTCTGCATCGGCCTCGACCCTGATACGGAGCTTATGCCGGCCAAGGTGGGTATCCTCGAGTTCAACCGGGAAATCATCGCCGCCACACGTGACCTGGTCTGCGCCTACAAGCTCAACCTGGCCTTCTACGAAGCCCTGGGGGCGGAGGGCTGTGACATCATGAAGGCTACCCTGGAGAGCATACCGGACAACATTCCCGTAATCGCCGACGGCAAGAGGGGCGATATCGGCAACACTTCCAAGGCCTACGCCACTGGCCTCTTTGATATCTTGGGATTTGACGCCGCCACGGTGAACCCCTACATGGGCTATGACTCCTTGGAGCCCTTTATCGACTACTGGGACAAGGGGATATTCATCGTCTGCCGCACCTCTAATCCCGGCTCGGCCGACTTCCAGATGATAAGCTGCCAGGCGGACGGGCAGACCTACCGCCTGTTTGAGCTGGTGGCCGCCAGGGCGGCCGAGTGGAACAAATACGGCAATATCGGCCTGGTGGTGGGGGCCACCTACCCTGAAGAAATAAGGGATATCAGGGTCAACTACCCCTCGCTGCCCCTGCTGATACCGGGCATCGGCCCCCAGGGCGGGGACCTGGCTTCAGCCGTCTGCTTCGGCATTGACGCCCACGGCGAGCGGGCCATTATCACGTCGTCACGCCAGATCCTTTACTCCTCGTCCGGTGATGACTATGCACCGGCAGCGCGGCGGGTGGCCGCCGACCTCCGCCAGCAGCTCAACGACTGCCGCAACAGCCTGAAGACCCCGTAAACGCCTGCCAAAAGGACGAAAGCCATGGAAATAAAGCTGGGTGATGTTGTCCGCCTCAAGAAGAGACACCCCTGCGGCGGCTACGAGTGGCAGGTAACCCGGCTGGGGGCGGACATAGGCATTATCTGCCTCACCTGCCGGCGGCGCGTCCTCCTGGAGAGGGCCGTCTATGAGCGCCGCGTAAGGGAGTTTGTTTCACGGGGACAATAGCTATGACCCGGCGCAGTATGATTATCAGTCCACGTATTCATCCCAATGTTCGTTCAGTGGTGACCACTACTGATTACCGATACCACATCAGAAATCCAGAATTATAAGCCCCCCGTGGATCTTACCTATCCCCAGGTAGCTCACGATCATTGTGATAAACTATTAAAATGAGAACCAAGAGTAGAGTATGCCTATCCCCTATCGGAGGCGAGCATATCCAATACTACATGTCGCTCTCTGATGACCCCGAGCTGATTGCCAGTATGGGATGGAAACCATTTCTCCCTAACGAGAAGGACAGGTTTATTGATTTCACAAAGGTACTGACCCTTCCCAATTTAAAGGATAGTGAATCAATAGTATTCAATGTTACGAGCGTCACCAACGGCAAAGCTATTGGCTATGTATCAATTAAAGGTATCAACAGGGAAGAAGGTCGTGCTGAGATCGGTATTGCTATCATGGATAAGGAGTACCGTGGAAAAGGATACGGCACAGAAGCGCTAAAGCAAGCGTCAGACTACGCTTTCAACGAGCTTGGCCTTACGTTACTTGGTCTGACGGTCTTTCCTTCCAACCAAAAAGCTATTCAAGCTTACGAAAGGGTGGGCTTTCGGAAAACAGGACTTACAATTGCATGGTTACTTCCTAGTGGGGAATACGTTGATATGCTAGTGATGGAGCTCTCCCACAACTAATAGCTTTGTATTAATCCTTATTAAATACTCCTTTATACATCTACAACAAAGCTAAACGGTATTATCCAATCGTCAGCATGGCTGGACAAACATCCCTATGTTCGTCCAAAGGGACCGCTGGTATTCCTAATCTCATGATATAAACCCCATTGACAACATCCCAAGGGGGAGTAGATTATTGGTTCATACGCTTTCCAGATTTTAGTAGTAAAGAAGAGGTAGTTAGGGAGTAATAGATGCACATACTTTGGGGTATTTTGATAATTATAGCTGGTTTATTCTTGCTGGTCGGAGGTAGTTTAAGAAGCAAGTTTTTTCTCTATCGGTTAATGGTTGCTCGCTCGAAG
>DAOUZU010000012.1 GCA_030665535.1 Dehalococcoidia bacterium | reverse complement strand
TGAGTCAGACCAGGGTAAGTGGGCCAGTTGGCGCCTGCCCTAGATAATAGATAACTTGCGGGCGGTTAGCTCAGTTGGTTAGAGCGCTGCGTTGACATCGCAGAGGTCACCGGTTCAAATCCAGTACCGCCCACCATACTGCACAATAGGCAGAACCACCATCAGAAAGCCGAACCACGGTGTGCGGCTTCTTATCCACAAACTCCTTTTCTATAGCCACATAGCCTGCGCCAAACGGCTTTAATATGCTTACTCTGTCTCTGTGATTCTGCCTGGGAAAGAAAAACGGCTTACAAGGCCCTGTAGTCACGGAACAGGGGCACTTCGTGATAGAATGCTGCATCTGGCAAGGTGGAGGAATAAAATGGCAGACAAGGGTTTTATGGAGCATGTGACGGGACTGCTAGCCCCGCTGGGGGATGTTAGCAGCCGGACCATGTTCGGTGGTTTCGGTGTCTTCCACGAGGGCGATATGTTCGCCCTTATTTCCGGCTCCAGCCTCTATTTCAAGGTTGATGATGAAACCCGGCCCGCCTATGAGGCCGCCGGCAGCCAACGGTTTAAGCCGATGCCCTATTACGAGGTGCCGGTTGAGGTGCTTGAGGACGGGGAGAAGCTCACCGAATGGGCCGCTAGGGCTGTCGCCATCGGCCACGCCACCGCTAAAAAGAAACGGCGCTAGCCGGGCGGATAACGCTGGGGTGGGGCTGTGCTCTCAGGCTCAATCGTAAGGCAGGTAGCTGCCGGAGGTCTGAGCCAAACTACCGGTGCTGACAATCTGAAAATCCTCCAGCCAGTGGCCGTCGTCATTGCGGCGGGCGACTATCAACGTCCCGTTTTCCTCCGGGTCTGGTGAGCGGTGATATCTCAGGTAGATGTGCGAGTCGTCCAGGCCGATTACCTCTATCTTGCCACTACTGTGAGACATCACAAAACGGGCCCTCTTAGCTGTGCCGGCGACGTATTTCTGCGATTCCTCAAAGATCTGGTAGGCTTCCACCAGCGGCAGGGCGTAGGATCTGTTACCCACTGTCGGCCTCACCTGGAAGACATAGTAGGGGGCGACACCGATGCTGGCAAGCTTCTTAAATAGCTCCGCCAGCAACCGGGGATCGTCATTCACTCCCCGTAGAAGCGGCGTCTGGTTGCACAGAATGGCGCCGCTCTCAAGGAGAATATTGACCGCTTTCACGGCAGCCGGCGTTACTTCGTTGATGTGGCTGAAATGGAGCATAAAATAGATACGCTTTTCGGAGGTGCTGAACTCACCTATCATCGCCGGCAATTCAAGGTCGTCAATGATGCGGAAGGGATTAAAGGCGGCGGCATTTGTGCCGACCCTGATTATATCAACGTGCTCTATCTGCCTGAGGGCGGAGAATACCTTTCTCAGCGAAGTCGTCCTCAGCATAAGCGGGTCTCCGCCGCTGACCAGAACGTTGTTTATCTCGCTGTGATCCTTAATGTAGTTCATTGCCGACGAGATATCCTTTAGAATCTCGTTCTCCCGGTACTTGGTAAACAGCCTTTTCCGGAAACAGTAGCGGCAGTATCCGAAGCACGAATCGGTAACCAGCATAACGGCGGTATCATGATACTTGTGCTGGAGGCCGGGGACTACCTGGTAGTGGCTTTCACAGCTGGCGTCCATGTCTCCCCAGCCGTTATCGATTTCTTCCATACTGGGGATAACGAGCCGTCGGATGGGGTCTTCGGGGTCCGACCAGTCGATAAGATCCAGGCAGTAGGTGTTGGCCATAAAGGGAAACCGGGTCGTTACCGCCTCCAGGTTTCCCATATCAAATGGATACAGCCTGGCGACATCAGTCAGTTCGCTTAAGTAGCGGATTTTATCCATAATTCATCTTTCTCCGTTGTTTAGTGGGATTAATGAAAACCGGTGGTGAAAAGCGAACCCCTGTAGGCTGCCGGAAGGTTCGCCAATATCTTACGCCAATATTAGGCAACAAGTATTATACCATACCTGTCATCATTTGGAAGAGGCAATTGTCATTGTAAGCGCTAAAATAGTCTCTTGGTGTCATATTGTGCATAACTAAATAAACAAGGAATAGCGCTCTAAAAGGTTAAATTTATATGAAACTTGGGCTATGCCGGCGCCGTTTGCCGCACATATAGCTTAATGCTACTATTAGGGTGGGCCCGACACTTCCCTGCTGCCGGGCGAGATTGGACTGCTATGCTGGCCGTTTACATTCTGCTGGCCATCCTGGGGCTGGTTATAATATCCCAGGTGATATCCCGGGTTATGGTGAAGTATTTCCGCTACGCCCCTCCCGTCCCCTCTTTCACCGCGCCGATCATGGACAGCAATGTGAGGCGAATCGTGCAGCCGCCTCGGACAATCATAGAGAGGAGCGGTATTGCCCCGGGGATGAAGGTGCTTGACCTCGGCAGCGGCAGCGGCGCCTTTACCATAGACGTGGCCAGGGCCGTCGGCGGGCAGGGCAGGGTCTATGCCCTGGACATCCAGCCGGCGATGATCAGGCAGCTGGCGGAGAAGCTGGCCCGCCCGGAAAACAGGGACATCGGCAATGTTGAGCTGATTGAGGGCGACGCCCACAAGCTCCCCTTCGGCGTCGCTTCCCTCGACCTCGTCTATATGGTAAGCATTCTTCAGGAGATTCCGCGGCGGCCGGAGGCGCTTGCCGAGATAAAGCGAGTTCTCCGGCCGGGCGGTATTCTGGCCGTCTCCGAGACGCTGATGGATATTGATTATTTCCTTAAGTCCACCGTTATCAAAATGGCCCAGCAGGCCGGCTTCACCATGGACGGGGCCGACGGCAATCTGTGGAGTTACACGGTGCGGTTCACCAGGCCCTAGAGGGAATCATGGTGTCTTTATTAGAGCATATAAGGCAGCTGGAGAGCCGGGACAACCAGGCCCGGGGAGACTACGTGCTGGATATGCTTTCCTCAATGGGGATAGCGCCGCTGCTACAGGAGCGCCGCTGGCCGGCCATCCGTAATATAATAGCCGACCTGGCGCCGGCAGGGGCGGACCGGAAGCGGTTTTTCTGCGCCCACTACGATACCGCCAAAGGGAGCCCAGGGGCCAACGACAACGCCTCCGGGGTGGCTGTCCTGCTGGGCCTCTGCCAACGGTTCAAGGAGACAGGCGCTGCCGTGAGGGTGGTCTTTTTTGACCGGGAGGAAGGCGCCTCGACAAAGCCGGTGCTGCGCATGGGGCTGCTGGGTTCGTTGTACTATATCTGGAAAAACAGCCTGAAGGACATCACCGCCATCTACAACCTGGAGTTCTGCGGCCAGGGGGATACGATGGTCATCTGGCCGGTTGACCGCAGTGGAGACACGGCGGCTGTCAGGGGGGCGGAAAGGGCGGCCGCCAGGCTGGCTATACCCTGGCAGCGGCTGGATATGCCCTGGGCCTTGCAGAGCAGCGACCACCTGCCCTTCAGGATGGCGGGCTTTAAAGAAGCCATAAGCCTGTCAATGCTGCCTGGCGACGGGATGTCGCTGCTCAAGGAACGGCTGAACGGCGTAACCGCGGCCGGCCTGATGACGGGCCGGCGGCCGGAGCTGCCGGAACCCTTCTCCGTTTTTCATACTGCGGAAGACACCTCCGCCCGCCTTGGCGAAGAGCCGCTTCAGATGATGCTTGCGCTGGTGCTGGCACTGGCCGGGGATTGATAAAGCGGATAGGCCCGTCTGTTGATGGGGTCCGGACAAAGTGCTATGCTGTGGCCGGTTTTTTTATGGCTGATTCTTTCAAACTGAAAACGCTTGATAGCCTCCGGGACTTCTGGGAAGGGCTGTCGCCGGAAATGAAACGGGGCCCGATATTCGTCCTGCCGGCCTGGCTTGAGTCCTGGTGGCAGGTCTTCGGCGCCAAAACCGGTCTGTTGTTGGGGGAGATAAGCAAGGGCGGGCGGGTTATCGGCATCGCCCCACTTCGGGTAAAGAACGCAGAGGCGATGTTCATCGGTGACGCCGCCGTCTGCGACTATCTGGACTTCATAATAGTCCCCGGCAGAGAGAATGAGTTCTTCGGTATACTGCTGGATGGATTGAAGGCCAGGGGCATCACCCGCCTCAACCTGGAGGCGCTCCGGCCGGACTCCACCGTGCTGACGTCTCTAGCAGGTATCGCCCGGGAAGGGGGTTGCCAGGCGTCTTGCCAGGCAAGTGGTGTATCGTTGGCCCTTGACCTGCCCCGGAGCTGGACGCTGTACCTGGAAGGGCTGACTGCCAAGCAGCGCCACGAATTGAGGCGGAAGCTGAGGCGGCTGGACGAGGAAGGGACAGTCGGCTTTCGGGTGGCCGCCCCGTCGGAAGCTGATGCCAGCCTCGATATCTTCATAGATCAGTTCCGCCGCAGTCGGCGGGACAAGGCGCGGTTTATGAATGCCCGGATGAAGGTCTTCTTTGGGGCGTTGACCCGGGCTATGGCCGCCTCCGGGCTGATCCGGTTCGGCTTCCTTGAGTTGAACGGGTCGCCGGTAGCCAGTGTCCTCTTTTTGGATTATAATAACAGCCGTTATCTTTACAACAGTGGCTATGACCCCGGATACCGCCACCTGAGCGTCGGCCTGCTGGCCAAGGTGCTCTGTATCAAGGACGCCATCGGCCAGGGCATGACCTGCTTTGACTTCCTGCGGGGGGATGAGGCCTATAAATACCGGCTGGGGGGGAGTGAGATACCGCTCCACAACTGCCGGATAGATATTACCTAGCCGATACGGGCTTTGTATGAAAGACAAGAAGTTTAACATAGCCATGCTCAGTGTCCACAGCTGCCCCCTGGGACAGCTCGGCGGCCGGGACACCGGGGGGATGAACGTCTATATCCGGGAGCTGGCGTGTGCCCTGGGCAGGCAGGGGCACCGCGTGGATGTCTATACCCGCGCCCACGACCCCAGGGACGCCCAGGTTGAAAGCTTGGGGCCGAACGTGAGGCTCATTCACATAAGGGCCGGCGGGGTGCGGGATATGGGCAAGCTGGTGCAGCACGGCCACCTGGCTGATTTTCACGCTAACCTGGATGATTTCAGGCGGGGCTACGGCTTAAGCTACGACCTGATTTATAGCCACTACTGGCTCTCCGGCGAGGTGGGCGCTTGGCTTGCGGAAAGCTGGCGGGTACCCAATATTATAATGTTCCATACTCTGGGGGCGGTTAAGAACAGCTTAAGCGTCGGCCAAAAGGAGACGGCCCTCCGCCTGGATACGGAGAAGAAGTTGATGGCTGGCGCCCAGCGCATTATCACGGCCACCGAGATGGAAAAGCGGGACCTCGTGCACCATTACGGGGCCGTTCCCCAGAAGATAGGCGTCGTCCCCTGCGGCGTAAATCTGGAGCTTTTCAAAAAGGTGGACAGGCGGGGCGCCAGGGATGAGATTGGCCTGAATGGCCAGAAGGTGGCCCTCTTTGTCGGCCGCATTGATTCGCTGAAGGGCATAGATAACCTGATGATGGCTATGGCCATTCTAAGGCGACGGAAGCCGCAGCTGCTGGTTATCGGCGGTGATGAGCACAGCCGCCGTGAAGTGGCCCGGCTGAATACATTGGGGCGGGAGCTTGGCATCAGCGAAACGGTTTCCTTCCTGGGAACGGTGCCCCAGGAGAGGCTGCCCCTGTATTACAGCGCAGCCGATGTATGCGTCGTCCCTTCTTATTACGAGACCTTTGGCCTGGTGACTCTGGAGTCGCTGGCCTGCGGCACACCGGTGGTGGCCACGGATGTCGGCGCCGCTGCAAGCATCATTCGTGACGGAAAGACGGGATACCTGGTGGCGGATAACGACCCTCCGAAACTGGCCGATAGGATAGGCCGGCTGCTCTGGCCCGATAAGGGCGCCGAACACGATAGCGGCTCCATCCGGGATTCGGTGATGGCCTACGGCTGGCCCGGCATCGCCCGGCGCATCAACCGCCAGTTCGCCACCGCCGTGGACGAATACGAACAGGAGCAGGTTCATGGCTGAAAGGAATGATATGGTAAAGCAGGCCCAGGTGATGGCGATCACTCCCCACCCCGATGATGTCGAGTTCGGTGCCGCCGGCACGGTGGCCGGCCTGGTGGCCCGGGGCAAGGCGGTCGTCTATGTCGTCTGCACCAACGGGGACAAGGGCACCAGCGACCGCAGCATGAAGCCGGAGACGCTTGCCCGTACCAGGCAAAATGAACAGCGGGCGGCGGCCAAGGTGCTGGGAGTGAGGGAGGTGGTTTTCCTGGGCTATGGCGACCAGGCCCTGGAGTATACCCCGGAGTTCAGGGAGAGGCTTGTCCGCCTGCTGAGGAGCTACCGTCCGGAAACGGTGATCACCGTCGATCCGCATCAGCACTATCTCTGGTGGCACCGCGACCACCGTATGTGCGGCGAGGTGGTTATGGACGCCATCTTCCCCTATGCCCGCGACCACCTGGCCTACCCCGATATGCTTAGCGAGGGACTGGAGCCGCACAAGGTCACCGAACTGTTGCTGTTTAACACCGGTACCCCGAACTACCGCGTTGATATAACCAGCACATTTGATAAGAAGCTGGCCGCCTTAATGTGCCACCAGAGCCAGGTGGCTGAGTTCTCCCCGCAGTTGAAAGAGAAGCTCAGGGAGTGGGCGGAAGATTCTGCCAAAGAAGAAGAATACGGGCTGGCCGAGGCCTTTCACCGCGTTGATATGTGGTGGTGACAAATTGACGATTAAAGGCCTATCTGCTATACTGCAGGCCACCCCAAAGACATACAAAATTGTAACTTATCAATGTTGCCCGAGTGGCGCAATGGCAGCGCAACCGACTTGTAATCGGTAGGTTAGTGGGTTCGAATCCCCTCTCGGGCTGAACCGCTAATTCTTCTGCTTGCTACGTGGAGGGGTGCCGGAGTGGTTAATCGGAGCAGACTGTAAATCTGCCGCCCGGAAGGGCTACACAGGTTCGAATCCTGTCCCCTCCAGAAACGCCGCATTCTTGGTAAGAACGGAGTTCGCAAAAGTCCCTAATCAAGCATCCCGAAGCTAATACTTGGGCATCGTATTTGCCAACCGGATGATTAAAAAAACGGGAGCCGTTGCCCCCGTTTATCCGTCCTTTCATTTACCGAGCTGTTAAGGGATTCGCAAAAGTTGCGATATTGAAACTAAGATCATCTATCCTACCAATTGCAGTTCAAGGATATTAGTCAAGCTAGGGTGGTAGTTACTGGCAAATTCAGAAACTGAAAGCAGGACCAATTCCTCCATTTCCTTTAATTGTAAATGACGCTTATCTGGGATATTCAATCCGGATTTCCTTGCTTGTGCCCAAATTTGTTTATCTCGTTCCGTTTCATAGGAGTTGATCCACATCTTTTTCAGTAGCTCGGGATACATCGCACCGAAACCTATCCCAAACGCTACCGCAACCTGAAACTGCGGAATCATTTCCCCAAGGTGGTGTTTTTTGTGATGAAGTGCCACTAGTATGTCCAGTCCCCCGGGATCCACCGACGGAAACCTATGTTTCAGCCATAAGTCCATAAATGAACTTGGCTCTCGCCCGTAATCGTCCAACAATCTCGCTGATGAGCTTCTAAAAAACTCACACATTTTCTCTTCGCCGCCTTCAATGGCGACAAGTTTGGCGAGTACTTCTAATCGGTCAGCCCTAGCCCTCCCAAGAAATGCTCCCTGTTGAAACACCCATAATCCGGCAACCAGCATAGAACATCCGCTGATTTCATACCCGCCAGAGGTATTCTCTTTAACTGCGGGACGTACCGCATCCATCGCTAAATGCACGCCCAACTTCAGCCTTTTCTGGTAGTTACTTTTCATAATTAATCATGCTAAATGACAACACTTCATTCTAGTGTCACCCATTCCCCATTGACAACATAGATGGCGCTGGCGGCGTCCTGTTGGTAGGGCAAGACGTCTCTTTGCCGCTCCTACCTTCTCCCTCGTTTTTGGCTTTCCTTCACATTTCATATAATCCACGTAGTAAAAATAATACATAAAAACAGCGGGTGCTGCTGCTCCCGTGTATTGATTCTGTTACCTTCCAATACCTACCAACCTGTCAAGGATAAAGGATTATGCCCACCCCTTATGTTTGACAAAACCATATAAAACATCGTATCCTGTATCCGTAGTTCACTATCGTTTGTTCTGATTTAGCCTCACAACGGCAATTCAGTAGATATCCATCCAGTAGTGGTGCTATACTCGTATAAGAAATTGAGTTAGCTAAAAGAACGTGATCTGTTAGTTGACTTTTCATACGTGTTAACCTAATATTAGCTTTGGCGACCGGCCCACATAGCTCAGTTGGTAGAGCACGTTCTTGGTAAGAACGGGGTCACCAGTTCGAGTCTGGTTGTGGGCTCCAGAAAGTAGGGAGGCGATAATGGCAAAGGAAAAGTATGAGCGCACCAAGCCGCATGTGAACACAGGCACTATCGGGCACGTTGATCATGGCAAGACGACATTAACCTCGGCTATAACCAGTGTTCTGGCCGGCGCCGGCAGTACCGAGTTTCGCTCCTTCGATAGTATTGATAATGCTCCTGAGGAGAAAGCGCGGGGGCTGACGATTGCCATTTCCCATATTGAATACGAGACAGAAAAACGCCATTACGCCCATATTGACTGCCCCGGCCACGCCGATTTCGTCAAGAATATGATTACCGGCGCCGCCCAGATGGATGGCGCCATCCTGGTGGTGAGTGCCCCGGACGGGCCAATGCCCCAGACCATGGAGCATGTCCTGCTGGCACGGCAGGTGGAGGTGCCCTCCATGGTAGTTGCCCTTAACAAGGTGGACATGATGGAGGACGAGGAGCTTCTGGAGTTGGTGGAGCTGGAAGTCAGGGAGCTTTTAAGCAAGTATAAATTCCCCGGTGATGAGGTACCGGTTATCAGGATCAGCGCTCTCAAAGCCCTGGAATGTGCCTGCGGCAAGAGGGAATGTCAATGGTGCGGCCCCATTCTCAAGCTGATGGATGCCGTGGACGACTACATTCCGCTGCCGGTAAGGCCCAGGGACAAGCCGTTCCTGATGCAGATTGAGGATGTTTTCAGCATCAAGGGCCGGGGCACAGTGGCGACAGGGCGCGTTGAGCGTGGCGTCATCAATCCCGGCGACGAGGTTGAGATTGTCGGGCTCCACCACGAACCGCGCAAGATCGTGGCCACCAGCCTGGAGATGTTCCACAAGGTGCTGGACTTTGCCGAGCCCGGAGACGCAGTCGGCGCTCTTTTGAGAGGCATTGAGCGTGATGAAATAGAGAGGGGCCAGGTGCTGGCAAAGCCGGGCAGCATAAAGCCGCATACCAAGGCCGTGGCCAGGGTCTATGTGCTTACCAAAGAAGAAGGAGGTCGGCATACGCCCTTCTTCAATGGCTATAAACCGCAGTTCTATATCGGGGTGACAGATGTTACCGGCGATATCAAACTTCCCGAGGGTGTTGAGATGGTCATGCCGGGAGACAATGTTGATATGACCATAAACCTCATCTACCCGGTGGCCCTGGAGGAGGGGATGCGCTTCGCTATTCGTGAAGGCGGGAGGACGGTAGGCGCCGGCGCTATCAGCCGCATCCTAGAGTAGTATGGGCAGGAAGAGTGAAGCCAGAGTTGTAATACATCTCGCCTGCAATGTATGCAAAGAGAGAACCTATACTACTTCTAAGAACAGAAGAAATGACCCTCAGAGATTGGAATTAAAGAAATACTGCCCCCGTTGCCGGGCGCAGACTCCGCACCGTGAGGTGAAGTAAGCGCCCCCGGCTCAGGACGGATAATTCCTCTAATGAAGCAATCTGTCAGCAAACAGGCTGTTAAAAGTAACCGCTTCGGCTTTATTGGCGCGACTATCGCCGAACTAAAGAAGGTAGTCTGGCCCACCCGGCGGGAGATCGTCTACCTGACGACGATGGTGCTGATAGTAGCCGCAGCAGTCGGTGTGGTTCTGGGAGTGATAGACTTTGGTTTTTCCTTTGGCATTGAAAAGATATTTATCCCTGAATAGCCGGCGCAGGCCATTCGGGGTTTCTGGCCGGCTGCGGAGAAATAGGCAATGACACCAGACAAGAAGAGTTGGTTCGTCATTCACACCTATTCCGGGCATGAGGATAGGGTGTGTAAGAATCTGACGGAGCGTGTCAAAACGATGGAGGCCGATAGCGATATCGCTAATGTGGTAGTGCCCACCGAGGACGAGATTGAGGTCAAGAACGGGCAACGCCGCACCGTCCAGAAGAAGATATTGCCCGGCTACGTGCTCGTTCAGATGAACATGAACGACCAGAGCTGGAATGTTGTGCGCAACACGCCGGGAGTAACCGGTTTCGTGGGCAGCGGCTCCAAACCCACACCGCTGCGTGAGGCAGAGGCAGACCACATCCTCAAACAGATGGAGGCTGAGGCACCCAAGGTAAAGGTGGGTTTCAGGCAGGGACAGAGTGTGCGTGTGGTTGATGGGCCGTTTATAGATTTTATCGGCGTCGTTGATGAAATAAATGTCGAGAAAGGCAAGATAAAGGTGCTCCTGTCACTATTCGGGCGGGAAACGCCGGTGGAACTGGACTTCCTGCAGGTGCACAAGCTTTAGGCGGAGGGGTATATGGCCAAGAAAAAGGTAAAGGCGATTCTGAAGATACAGTTAGAGGCTGGTAAGGCCAATCCGGCGCCGCCGGTGGGCACGGTGCTGGGCCAGCAGGGGGTCAACATTATGGCTTTCTGCAAGGAATACAACGACCGCACGGCCCGGCAGGCGGGGTCTGTAGTCCCCGTTGAGATAACCGTCTACGAAGACCGTTCCTTCACCTTTATTACCAAGATGCCGCCGGTGGCCGACCTTATCAAAAAGGCGCTGGGCCTGGAGAAAGGCGCCGGCGCCGCCGGCCACGACGAGATGGCGGTGCTGCCGCGGCAAAAGCTTCGCGAGATAGCGGAGCAGAAAGTCAAGGATTTAAATTCCGTTGATATTGAAGGTGCTGAAAGAATAGTGGAAGGTTCGGCCAGGAGCATGGGCATCAAGGTGGAGCAGAATGGCTAAAAGAGGCAGGAAATACAGAGAATCAGTAGAGCTGATGGAAAAAGGGAAGCAGTATTCCCCCCGGGAGGCGGTGGAGGTGACCCGGAAGATGGCGCGCGCCGGCTTTGACGAGACGGTTGAGCTTCATCTGGCGATGGGCATAGACCCCAGGAATGCCAGCCAGCAGGTACGTGGCGTGGCCCTACTGCCCAATGGATTGGGCAAGAAGGTGCGAGTGCTGGTATTCGCCCAGGGGGAAGCGGAGAAGATAGCCACCGAGGCCGGCGCCGATGTCGCCGGTGGCGAAAACCTGGTGAAGAAGATAGAGGGCGGCTGGCTGGAGTTCGATACCGCCATAGCCACCCCCGATATGATGAGCAAGGTGGGCAAGCTGGGCAAAATTCTGGGTCGTAAGGGGCTTATGCCCAATCCCAAGGCGGGGACGGTGGTGCCCGCCAATGACCTGCCCCGGGTGATAAATGATTCCCGCAAGGGACGGGTGGAGTTCAAGCTGGACAGGACGGCCATTATTCACGTGCCCCTGGGCAAGGCCAGCTTTGAAAGCGACAAGCTGGTAGAGAACCTGACGGCCCTTATGGAGGCGCTGGTCAAGGCTAAGCCTTCCGGAGCCAAAGGCAACTATATTAAGAGCGCCTTTCTAACGACGACCATGGGCCCCAGCGTTGAGCTTGATTTGAAGACGGCCATGGCCCTGGGTCTGGATGCCGCTTGACAGGCGGCTAGTTAAAATATAATAATATATGCGGTTTTCATTTGTCCTGAGACAGTGGGTGCCTTAAGTGGCTTAATGAATATGCCTGCCGAGGATAGAGACCTTAAGACCCGTAGGTCGTGAGTCCTTGTGCCAAAGGCATGAGGGCTATTTATTTTGGCCTGATTGGGAGTAACGAGTATGTCAAGAGAAGAGAAGAAACGGATTATCGGGGAGATTGAGGAAATACTGAGCGGCTGCAGCGCCGCCGTATTCACCGATTACCGGGGTCTCTCCGCCGGTGAGATTACAGAGCTGCGCCGTAAGCTGCGGGGGGCTAATGTAAGCTATCGGGTGGTCAAGAACACTATGGCCCGCTTTGCCGCTGAAGCCGCCGGTAAGCCCTATCTCACCGAGTTAATAGAGGGGCCGGTGGCCATTGCTTATAGTAGCGGTGAGGTCTCCGTGTCGGCCCAGGTGTTGACAGAATATATCATAAGCGCCAAGTTGGAGTTGTCCATAAAGGGTGGCTTCATTGGAGATAAGATGCTGACAAAGGCGGAGGTAGCCGCTCTGGCCAAGCTGCCGTCGCGGGAGGTGCTGGTAGCCCAGGTTCTGGCCGGGATGCAGAGCCCCATAACCAGCCTGGTCAGCTGTCTTAGTAGCCCGATGCGAGAACTCGCCGGGGTGCTTTCAGCCAGGATTAAACAGTTGGAGGGAGAATAAAGTGACAGACAAGGAAGAGACAACCACAGCCGCCAGCGAAGAGACCGGCAAGAAACCAGCCGCCAAGAAAGCGGCACCCAAAGAGGCCAAGGCGAAGAAGGCGACGGCCACCGCCGATATTATGACCGCCATCAAGAGCATGACGGTGCTGGAGCTTTCAGATCTGGTGAAAACGCTGGAGGAAGAATTCGGCGTCAGCGCCGCCGTACAGGTAGCGGCGGTGGCACCGGCGGCGGCAGCAGCGGTGGAAGAGGAAGAGAAGACGGAGTTTGACGTCATTCTCAAGGAGATGGGGCCCAATAAGATAAATGTCATCAAGGCGGTGCGAGAGCTGACCAGCCTGGGGCTTAAGGAGTCCAAGGACCTGGTGGAGGCTGCCCCCAAAGCGGTCAAGGAAGGCATCGGCAAGGATGAGGCCAACACCGCCAAGCAGAAACTGGAAGCAGCCGGCGCCACCGCAGAGATTACCTAGAAAACTACAAACCTGAATAGCCGTATAATGGATGGCCGGGGACAACGTTCCCCGGCCTCTATTTATATCCTCAGGCTTGAAAACGGCCTCCGGAAGCTATATAGTAACCGGTGAGAGGCTTATAGAAGCGAATACTATATGGAACAAACAGAATGGCTGATAGCACTGGGCATGGGCGCCCTTTTCCTGTTATTGGGCATCGCCCTTGTCTTTGGCGGGCGTAAAGAGGAGAAGAGCTACTACGACGGCATCGTCAGCCATGAGGATGTCCGCGAGTTTATGGTCCACGACCCGGAGCGCGCCGAGCCGGGGGCGTTGAAGGTGGGCGGTTGGATTTCCCTGGCCGCCGGCCTGGTGATGATGGCTATCAGCGGCGCTATGCTTATCTGGGGCTAGGCGTCTGGTGCCGGGCCTCCCTTGGCGGCCTCGTCCGGGGGTGGTCCCTTGGTGTCTATCATCGCCGGCGAAATCATGCCACTGGATATGACCATCTGCATGGCTTCGTCCACACCGATCTTGGTGCGGACAACCTTGTCTGCGCTAACTATCTCAAAGTAGCCGGAGGTGGGCACCGGCGCCGTGGGGATAAATATGTTAAGCAGGGTCTTGCCCGCCTCGTCCTTTATCTCGTTGGTGACGAAGGCCACCGTCTGCATGCCCTCCCGGGGGAACTCCACCAGTACCACTTCCCTGAAGGCGGCCTTGTTGAGCCCGGTGCCGGAGAGACCGGCGATCACGTTCTTGGAACCGGAGTAGAGCTGCCGCAGCAGCGGCACCCTCTCCAGGGTGGACTCGCCAAAGCGGATAAGCCTCCGGCCGACGAAGTTTTCGGCGGCGATACCGACAAGGTATATAAGCACCAGGGTAAAGGCGAAGCCGGCACCGGTTATCTCGCGGCCGAAGATAGTCTTTATTAACGGCTGCAGGATGCTATCAACGGAGGTAAAGAACCAGACCAGAACCAGTATGACGACGCCGATAGGCACCACCACCAAGATGCCGGCCAGGAAGTGCCTCCTGAGCACCCTATATTGCCAGTGGCCGAAAGACTCGCCCTCTTTCTTCATTTGCC
>DAOUZU010000047.1 GCA_030665535.1 Dehalococcoidia bacterium | reverse complement strand
CCACCCGCTCCCTGGTGACGGCCACTATAATACTGGTGGTGGCTGGCCTCTTCGGGCTGCTGCCATCGCTATGGGTACTGCTGGTGCCCCTGGTAGCGGTGCTTCTGGGGCTGATGTTCGCCTCTATCGCCATGGTCTTCGTTTCCCTGGCACCCTCCATCTACAGCTTCAACTATTACTTCACCCTCTTTGTCGCCCCGATAACCTTCTTCAGCGGCGCCTTCTTCCCCCTTGATCAGTTCCCGGAGGGGGTGCAGGTAATTAGCCGCATCGTGCCGCTTACTCCCGGTGTAGAGATTATCCGGGCGTTGGTGGAGGGCAACCTGTACGCCGGCCTGCTGCTCTCCCTGGGTCATATTATCCTGGTTACGGTGGTCTTCTTCTCCATTTCCCTCTATTCCATGAGGCGGCGCGTCATAGACTAGGCGGCCCCGGGTCTGTTGTTATTCTGCCGCCGTTTGCCTATAATTATCAGGCGATGAAGTTAGCCGCTATCGTTGGTATGACCGGTGCCGGGAAGTCTGAGGTATCCCGCCTGTTTGAGAAAAGCGGCTTCATTCGCATCCGTTTCGGTGATGTCACCGATGAAGAAGTCCACAAGAGGGGTCTTGAGCTAAACGAGGAGAATGAGCGCAGCACTAGGGAACTACTGCGCCAGAAGTACGGTATGGCCGCCTATGCCGTGCTCAACCTGTCACGCATAGAACTGGCTTTGAAGCAGCAGGACGTGGTGGTAGACGGCCTCTACTCCTGGGAGGAGTACAACTTTCTCAGGAAATACTTCGTTGACGACCTTTATGTGGTGGCCGTCTGGGCATCGCCCAAAGCCAGATACGCCCGGCTAGCGGAACGGGCCGACCGTCCGCTGACCCTGGACGAGTCCGCCGGCCGTGATAAGGCCGAAGTTGAGAACATAAACAAGGCCGGCCCCATCGCCATGGCCGATTTTACTATCCTGAACGATGCGTCGCTTAAAGAGCTTGCAAAGAAAACGCGGGCGGTTATCGCCCCTATAAAGGGGAAGGCTTGAAGAGGCCGGATATTGACGAGTACTTCCTGAAAGTGGCCGCCGTGGTCGCCGAGCGCTCCACCTGCCGCCGCCACCATGTCGGCGCCGTGGCCGTGGCCGATAAGCACATCCTGGCCACCGGCTACAACGGTGCCCCGGCGGGCGCGGCCGACTGCCTGGAGCTGGGCTGCCTGCGCGATGAGCAGGGCATCCCTTCGGGGACGAGGCACGAAATCTGTCGCGCCATACACGCCGAGCAGAATGTAATCATCCAGGCAGCCCTTCACGGCGTCAGCATAGGTGGGGCAACCGTCTACTGCACCCACACACCCTGTGTCCTCTGCGCCAAGATGCTGGCCAACGGGCGTATAAAGCGCTTCGTTAGCTTCGGCAGTTACAACGATGACTCTTTTGTAGACCTCTTCCGCGACGCTGGTATAGAGGTTGACATAAAAAAGAAACCACCGACCCAAATAAAATTTTTGGACTAATTTATGACAGGACAATATGCCAAGGTAATCATCAACCCGGTGGCGGGGGCCAACTCCACCCTGCGCAAGTGGCCCCACATCAGCCGGCTGCTGCGGCACTTCGGCCTATCCTTCGACCACCAGCTCACCGAGGGCGTTGGCCACGCCATGGAGTTGGCCCGTGAGGCGGCTATCGCCGGCTACCGCTTCCTGGTGGCCGTCGGCGGTGACGGCACCGTCAACGAGGTGGCCAACGGCATCCTTATCGCCGAGGCAGCCGGAGAAGCCGGCATGGGCACGGTCAACACCGGCACCGGCAGTGATTTTGTCCGCTCGCTGGGTCTCTCCAGCGATTACACCAAGGCCTGTGCCGCCCTCACCGGTGAGCGGTGGCTGGATATTGATGTCGGCGTTGTTCAGTACGGCTCGGGTGAGCAGGGCGGGCGGCGTTTTTTCGTCAATTCCGCCGGCGTCGGCTTTGACGCCGAGGTAGCCAAGGCCAAAGAGAGAATGCCCCGGTATTTTCGCGGCACCATACCTTACCTTTTGGGCATGGGGCGCAAGCTCCTGGGCTACAGCAACAAAAAGGTGTATCTTGAGGTGGATGGCCGCGGCGAGACCAGGAAGGTCTTAAGCGTCGTGGTGGCCAACGGCGCCTATTTCGGCGGCGGCATGAATGTCGCCCCCCAGGCCGATCTTACCGATAACCTGTTGGATGTGCTGACCGTCGGTGATATCGGCAAGCTGGAGCTGGTAAAGGCCTTCCCTTCCATCTATAAGGGAACACATATCACCCACCCTAAGGTCAGGATGGAAAGAGCCAGCCGTGTCAGGATTGAGTCCGCGGAGCGGCTGCTGGTGCACGCTGATGGCGAGGTCGTCGGCGAGGGGCCGGCCAACTTCTGGCTGTTGCCCAAGGCCCTCCGTGTCGCCGTCTAGCTAGTCTATGTTCTCTTCCTGGTAGGCACCCTGGTAGCCCTCTGTCTCCTCATCCAGCGCAAAGAAGACGAGTTGAATGATGCGGGCGTTTTTCTCCAGGCGGATTCCCCGGGGGTTATAGACCACCAGCAGGGACTGCGAGCGGCCGGAGTAACCGGCGTCCCACACCGCCGTGTTTACGGTGGCACCGCAACGCAGCAGGCTGGAGCGGGGTGTGGCTAAAGCCATTATATTCCGCGGCAGGTGGACTATCTCATTAAAGGTGATGGAGTAGATGCCGGCCGGCAGGTCAATGAAGTCCAGGCCGTCGAACATAAGCGGTGATAGATCAGACACCTGCCGCCGGCTGTTAGCGGTGGTAATCTGGCCGGGTGTTTGCATTATATCTACCTGGCGCAGGGTGAGGTCGAAGCCATTGGGTTGGAGCTGCTGGCTGAGGTCGATATAGCCTTCCACAAGCGGCGGTTTCCCGCAGATAAGCTCTCTCAGGCGTTCCTTGGAATGGGCACTGTCCAATGATATTCCCTCCCGGAAGATACGGGCGGCCGGCCCGGCGCCCGGTTAACTAAACCATCACGGCATCCGCAGGTCAATACGTTTAGCCTTCGGACTCTATCCATCTGGCGGCGATTAATGGCCCCAGTTTCATAGCGACACATCACTCAGGGATTTCGACGGAGTGAGAATACGGCTAATATCATCCCAGCTGGAGACCGGCCGTGCTTTTCCGGCTATCTGCACGTATTTCCAGGATAGCCTCTCGCAGCGGGCCAGGTCCGCCGGCGTGGTGGTGAGCAAATCAAAAAGGGTGATTCGCCTCTTAAGCCGGGGATTGAAAATAATCTCTTTCAGCCTGGATTTACCCTGGCCGGTCTCATCCAGGGCCTGGAATACCCCCTGATAGTAGCACCATTGAATAAAGCCGCCGCAGGTGAAGGCCCGCACATCCAGCGGACGGATAATCCGCCGCAGGCGTATCTCCGCACGCGGCGCTTTTATCCTGCGCCGCACGAAACGGTAGATGATTGTAATCTGCCTGAGGATTTTGTGGGCCATCTTCCAACTTTGGCCGGTCCCTTTTACCCGGGCCTGCTTTTCGGCGGTAGCGCACACCCGTCGGGGAAAAAGCGAGTCCTCGGGTGCGCCCTCGTTCTGAAACCAGTCCGCTTCCAGTCTCTTTACGGCTACATCGAACCTATCCGGCCTATCCAGGTATTGAGCGGCGTGGCCCATCTCCAGACCGCCCGCCGTCTTGGGGTCAACCACTATTGCCCTGTCATAACCGGCCCCTGGTTCTTCCACGCCACAGACCATAAGGGCGTGGTTCCAGTAGCAGTGGGTCCCCAGCCGAATCAGCCAGCCCCAGAGGCTGCGCTTGCTGTGGATGAGCAGGATGTCGGCCATCCTCAGCCTGATGGGCTCTGCCGGGTTATGCAATTCCGCGGCGACACTCTTCGCCATTTCTCCCCTGCCTTTTAAGCTACTCCACCGGAAAAATCGGTATGGTTCCTTGCCAGCTCCCTGGCTAACGGCGCTGATGAAGTATGGCTATTTACAGGCGCACTATCTAATTTAAGCACAGTGGCGGTCGGAAGTCTAACAGGAAATAATAAAAATGGGGTTTGAATGGATGGAAGAAGAACCGGGGAGCCCCTTTTGAGGCCCCCCGATTGTTGGAAATCTTGGCTTCACACAGCTTTCTTAGCCAGCCCGTTGCCGTCTGGCTGCAAGTTGCCAGGATACAGATATAATGAGGCTAATCTATTGCTACTTTCTTTTCCCTGTGCGTTATAGCATAGAGAACAGGCAGGACCAGAAGCGTTAGCAACGTAGAACTGAAAAGTCCGCCTATTACCACTACCGCCAGTTCCGAAGCTATCAACCCGCCTTCCGTACCGAACAGCGCCAGGGGCACCATCGCTATCATGGTTGTTAGGGCTGTCATTAATATGGGATTAAGCCTTGTATATCCGCCGCGAATTAACGCATCGTAAACACTGAGGCCCTTTTTTCTGTACTGATCTACGACATCAATAAGCACAACGGCATTGGTTAACACAATACCAACCAGCATAAGCACGCCCATCATGCCGGCTACACCCATTGTCTTCCCGGTTATTAACAGTGCTATCAGGGCGCCTATTGAAGCAAGCGGCAGGCTGACCATAATGATAATCGGTTTCTTGATGGAACGGAAAGTGGCGATCAGCACTACGATAACCAGCACTATAGCCAGTCCGATGGCGATAAGCATGGCAGAGAAGGTTTCCATCATGTCCTCTATCACGCCACCTACGGTGGTCTCGATATTTCCTGGAATACTCATTTCATCTAGCGCTTCCTGGATTTCCACAGTAACTCCACCGATGTCCTGGTTGGAGGTTTCTACAAGTACGGTAGCCGAGTTTTTTTGATCAAGGCGGTGAAGGGTCGAAGCCTGGGAGCTCAATTCAATATTGGCTATTTGCCCCAGTTGAAAAGCAAAGGGGGCGCCAACATATAGGGCACTGGCTGCTTCAACAGTATCAATTTCAGTAAATACGGGCGAAAGGTATATTTCTCTTTCATCACCCAGGATGTTGACTGATGATATGGCGCCGCCATGTTCAAGGAGAATCAATTCCATTTGAAGGGCTTCGATTACCTCCGCGGTAAGGCCAAGCTCCGCTATTCTAACCGGGTCGAACTCTATCAGAATCTCAGAACTGGTATCGGCATATTGAACCGCTATATCGGTTATATCTGCTTTGCCCGCCAGCGTGACGGCTATTTCATCGGCAACCGATACTATCTGGCCTATATCGTTCCCGCTTACGGCTATTTCTATACTCTGGCCCATTGCCGCCATAGCAGAATCCTCTGTTTCGATAGTGATAGTACCGATTTCGGTAATTCCCTCCAGCAACCTTGAGATCTTCTCCGTTACATCGGTCATGTTGTATTCGCGATCTACGGTGAAGTTTATTTGAGCAAGGTTGCTACTACCGCTGAGGGCAAAAGAGGCTTCCATCGCACTGCCACTAACGCCGATCATTGAGTTATAGTCAATGACTTCAGGTTGGGCGGCCAATATTTCTTCAGCCTCTAGAACGATATCGTAGGTAGTCATCATATCCGTACCACGCGGCATTTCAATGGTGGCAATCAGAACATTAGAACCCATTGATGCAAAGTAACTCGTACCGATAAGCGGCATGAGACTGAAACTACCAAGAAACAGAACAACAGCTATGACAATCACTGATAATTTATGAACGAGAGCCCATTTTAAACTGGCGGCGTATACCTTGTGATACCAGGTGTTATTTATCTCCCGGGGCGTCCCGGCCCTCTTTTCATCTTTGGGAAGCAGCGCGCTGTAGAGTGCGGGTATTATCGTAACGGCAATTATCAGTGAAGCAATAAGAGCAAATACTATTGTTAAGCCAAAGGGAAGGAACATTTCGCCGGCGATGCCACCAACGAACATGAGGGGTATGAAAATGACGACTGTGGCAATCGTAGATGCGGTTATGGGCATGCCGATTTCCCTTACACCGTTAATGGCAGCGTCTTTAAAGCGTTCGCCTTCTTTCATGCGGCGGTGAAGAACCTCAAGGACTACGATGCTGTTGTCTATCACCCTGCCGATGACTATTACCATGGCGCTCAGGGTCAGTATGTTTATGGTTAAACCGGATAAGTACATGACCAGGAAACCAAAGAGGAGGCTGAGTGGTATGGATACGGCCGTTACGATAGAAGGCCTGAAGGCAAGCAGGAAAACAAACACGACTATGATGGCCAGGACGAAGCCGATTATGGCGTTGTTCGTCAGATCGCTGATACTGTCTTCTATATATTCAGACTGGTCCATAATAATAACGAAAGAAAGATTGCCCGGCAGGCTTTCTTCAATTTCCGCCAGCTTTTCAACAACAGCATTGGCCGTTGAAACTGTGTTAGCCTCGGCTTCCTTGGTAATATCTATGCTGACACTGGGATTGGAGTTCGTACGGTTGATGATAGTTCCCGGTTCGGGGCCAAACGAAACATCGGTGATATCACTTAGCTTCAACCCGCCTGATGAGAGGTAGAAGTTTTCCACCTCTTCCATTGAATTAAAACTATTCGCAGAAAGTATCCCCACAAGCTGCATGACGGATATTTCGTACTGGCCCATTTTCTCCAGGTTCGGGGTGACAATCACCTTGTCGGAATAACCGCCGGAAATATTAACATTGAAAACACCGTCAATCGGGCTGATTGCAGGCAATACCTGTCCCAGGGCTATTTCCTCTAGCCTGTCGACAGGCATATCACCGTTGAGCGTGACCGATACCACCGGCATAACATTCATATTAATAGGATAGACCTGGGGATTCTGTGATATTTGAGGGAAGAGGGAAGGAAGATTACGAACAGAATCAGGTAGATTAGTCTGGGAAACGGCTTCTTCTATTTTGCTATTTGCCTCGTCCATGTCGGTGCCGTATTCAAAGGTAACAAACAAAAGAGAGTTGCCCTTTGAGGTGGTTGATTCAATATGCTTAAGCCCTTCGATATCGGCCTGGTCTATGGAACGCTCCAACGGAATAGAAACCTTTTCAACCATCTCTTTAGTGGGC
>DAOUZU010000016.1 GCA_030665535.1 Dehalococcoidia bacterium | reverse complement strand
GGAATCGATTATCGCCCTATGGGTGAGTATGGTATCAAAGGAAGACGCTTTTTTATTAAGGGTAACGATGAACTACGAACACACCATTTACACGCCTTCCAATCTGGTGATCGTCAAATTAAGCAATATCTAACTTTTAGGGACTATCTAATTGTTAATCCCAATGTAGCTAAACGCTACAGTGATTTAAAGATAGAGCTAGCTGGAAAACACCCCCATGATATCGAAAAATACATGGATGGCAAAGATAGATTTTTAAGCAATATACATACATCGTTCAGTGGGCTAGCTAAGCCGAAAGGGTAGCCAAAGAGGAGCCTCAAAATAGGGGCTCCCCTTCTTCTTTAATCCCAGAATCATAACCCCCCTATGGGTGCTGCCTAACTCCAACTAGCTCACGAAATATATCCCAAAAATCCATTGACAACACCCCTATCGGGGGATACGCCTTTGTTTCGCAACTCAAAATAGTATAATCTATTGGTAGTGTTTGATCGGAATACACATGATTATCACCATAACCGAATTTTCAATTGAAGAATATGATGAAGTCGTATCACTATGGAATCTTAGTGAGGGTGTTGGCTTAAGCGGCGCTGATTCCAAGGAGAATATCCAAACATTTCTTAACAGGAACCCAGGTATGAGTTTTGTAGCGTATGACAATAATGTGTTAGTCGGAGCTGTTCTCTGTGGCCACGATGGCAGGCGCGGTTACATTCATCATCTGGCAGTCCAACCAGATTATCAGAGTCAGGGCATAGGGCGAATGCTTGTAGATAAATGTCTAGTAGCGTTAAAGTCCATTGGAATCCAAAAGAGTCATCTCTTTATGTTCAACAATAATCAAAATGGAATGAAGTTTTGGAAGAGGATGGGCTGGACTCAACGTTTTGACATTAGTGTTTTATCCAAACCTCTTAAACCCATCGACTAATGCTAAGTGCTCACAACATAAATTAAGAACACATAATAAAAAGCACAGGCTTCTCAGCCCGTGCTTCGCCTCCTTTAAGTTGTACTAGGGAGAGCTAAACATCCCCCAGGCGCCAGTTAAGTGTGTCTTTCTCCCTCTCTATGCCCAGCTTCCTTTGTAGCCATTCAACCGTATCGGCGACGGCTTCCCCGGCCATCTCTTTGCGGCTTTTACTGAAAAGCCCTGCCGATATCTTCTTGGCATGTATCGATCTAAACTCATCCTCTATCTCATTGACGAGGGGCACAGAGATGGTCGTTTTATCCTTGTAGGCCTCAACAAGCGCGGTGGACGCTTCCTTGTAGTTGCCGCCTATAACCTGGACTACCAGGCTTTCGTAGCTAAAGTCGACTGCCATACACCTCTCCTGTAGTATTCTTAATGGCCACATCACTGGCCACAAAAAGACCTGCCCCTAGCAGGTAATTATATATCATTGGTAGCGGGGGTTGGATTCGAACCAACGACCTTTGGGTTATGAGCCCAACGAGCTACCACTGCTCCACCCCGCGTTGAATTGGCTTAATTTACTTCTGAACCAGCTCCGAGAAATTGGCCATCGGTATAGCCTGCATAGTCTCGTAGCGCACGTTGCCGTGCTCGGCCTCTTTGGTCAGCACATAGACGGCAGTCTGCACATCCGGTGCCTCCAGGATGACCAGGAAGTCGTACTGGCCAATAAGGGCATAACTGGCCAGCACCTTGCCGCCGCGCTCCTCAGCGTGCTCCACGGCCCGCTTGTGGCGCTCCGGCAGCGCCTCCAGGTTCTTGAGTCCCTGCTCTGTCAGTGTTCCCAGGGCGGCAAAGATAGGCATTTTCTTTCTCCTTACCGGCTTTAATGAAACGGTGATGCTATTAATCTGTTCAGGGCGTCCAGCCCGTAGTATAGTGTCAGCCGGGGATGATGTCAAGGCAGAACGACGGCTACCCCTCCTCCGTTCCCGCCTCTTTCTTTAATGACTCCAGCCTTTCGGCTATCTGCCGCTCTAAACCCTGGTCACTGGGGGAATAATAGCTCTTGCCCTTGAGTGAATCGGGCAGGTTCTGCTGCTTTACGTAGTGGCCGGGGTAGTCGTGGGCGTACTTGTAGCCCTTGCCGTAGCCCTGGCCCTTCATCAGCGGCGTCACCGGGTTACGCAGGTGCTTGGGCACCTCTGTTTTCGGCCCCCTGGCCACTTCCTCCTGGACACGCTTATAGGCCGTATACAGCGAGTTGCTCTTGGGCGCCGTGGCCAAGTAGACGGCTGCCTGGGCCAGGGCCAGGTTTCCCTCCGGCATGCCGATGAAGTGGACAGCCTGCTGCGCCGCCATCGCCACCACCAGCGCCTGTGGGTCGGCCATTCCGACGTCCTCCGAAGCGAAGCGCACCAGCCGGCGGGCTATATACAGCGGGTCCTCACCGGCCTCCAACATCCGCGCCAGCCAGTAGAGGGCAGCGTCCGGATCTGAACCGCGCAGCGACTTGTGTAGCGCCGAGATGATGTTATAGTGCTGCTCACCGGCCTTGTCATAAATTAACACCCTCTTCTGGGCGGCGTCTTCCACTGCCTCCAGGGAGACGTGGCGCCGGCCACCCCTGCCTGGTGGCGTTGTCTTGATAGCCATCTCCAGAATATTCAGGGCCACACGGGCGTCGCCACCGGCCATATTAACCAAGTGGCCCAGGGCTTCATCCGAGAGCCCGGCTTTGAGAGCGCCGAGGCCCTTCAGCCCGTCACTGAGAGCCCGTGTAACAATCACCCTTATTTCGCTATCGCTTAAGGCGTTAAGCGTATAGACATGGCTGCGGGAGAGCAGCGGCGATATTACCTCAAAGGAGGGGTTCTCGGTGGTGGCGCCTATTAAAGTAACCGTGCCGTCCTCCACAAATGGCAGGACGGTATCCTGCTGCGACTTGTTGAAGCGGTGAATTTCATCTATGAACAGAATCGTCCTTTTTCTGTACAGCTGGCGGCGTTCTTTGGCCTCTTCTATTATCTGGCGCAGCTCGGCGACACCAGCGCTGGTGGCGCTCACCGGGCTGAAATGGGAATCCGTGACGCTGGCGATGATGTAGGCCAGGGTGGTCTTGCCACTGCCGGGCGGCCCCCAGAGGATTATGGAAGGCAGCTGGTCTGCCTCAATGGCCCTCCTGAGGGTGCGGCCCTCGCCCACCAGGTGCTCCTGGCCGACAAATTCGCTGAAGCTTACCGGTCGTATGCGGGCCGCCAGTGGCGCTTCCTTGCCCTTTCTCTTTTCCATGTCGTGCTCGAAGATGTCCATCAGCCGCCCTTATACCGCTCCACGATGTTGATTACCTCATCCGGGTTCCGGGTGGAGAAGACGAACCGACCGAATCGCCCCCGCCCGAGCCCCAGGACGACCCGGGGACGGCCAAAGGTGTTATAGGCCAGCACCCAGCCTTTCTTGTCCCTGAAGACGCGTACCCCCCAGCCGCCGTATTTTATACCCGGCCCGCTGTCCGTGTGAATACTCTCAATAACCTCAAACGGCACGCTACGCCGGAACATACCTAGAGAGATATTGACCGCCTGCGGCGTGATGCCGATGGTCATCACCCGCATTCTATAGAGAAAGACAGTAATGCCAGCCATAACAGCAGCAACGATTAGATAGACCCAGTCCGGGGCGGGACGCTCGCCGATGGGGCCACCGAAGGTCTGAACGAAAAAGAGAACCAGGAACAGGACGGCCAGGGCGGCCTCCAGAAAGATAAGGTACTTAATAAAGGTAAATGGGACTTCCTCGTGGTAGATTTCATCGGCTTTCATAGCGTTACTCATATCTCCTGACTTCAAAACGATAGAGCTTTACCGGCTCGTCGGGGCCGATGCCGGCCTTCTGGCGGCAGATGGCAATCTGCTGCTGGGGGCTGTCCACCCCTTCCAAGTCCGGTAGCAGCAGGCCGCGCCTGGGGCCGGCTTCCACGATAACGCCGTATCTCTTGACGTCAAGCTGGTCTATACCTGCTACCGGCTCCGGCTGGCCGAGGATATCCACGCTGTAGGTAAGATCGTCCAGCTCTTCCGGCGTTACCGGCGGGAAGCGAGGGTCCCTGGTGGCCGAGCTGATGGCGTTCTCCACCGTCTCCCCGGCGACATTGTCCCGGCAAGGCTCAAAGGTGCCGATGCAGCCGCGCAACTGCCCCGACCGCTTCAGGCAGACGAAGACACCGGCCTTCTCCGCCATCTCCGGGGTAAGCTCAGCGGGCTTATAGTTCTTGCCGTAGCGGATATAGCCTTCAACGGCTTTTCTGGCCAGTTCGGCCAGCGGCGATGTCCCCTTCAGTATGATGCCGGCATAGCCGACGACGCGGCCATAATCGCCGCTGATGTCACCGCTGGTCTGGTACTTCACCAGCTCGGCTGTCCCGGCCCCCAGCTCCCTGGCGGCGGCCATCATAGCCACTACCGGGACGTAGCCGCACATAGAGATGCCCAGACCGGCCACCCGCTCCAGCAGCTTATCCTCATCCATATCCAGTATAGCGCCGATGGCCTGCCTGTCCTTCTCCGCGGCGGCTGCCTGCGGCTCATAGTGAGTCATATCGCTTGAGGCTAAAATAACCACCGGTCGCTTGAGCCGGCTCACCGCCCCGGCTATCTCCCGGCCTATCTCCTTGAGGACATCAGCCGAAGCGGAAGCCAGCACGATGGGAACTATTTTCACGTCCGGCTTGAAGTACTGAAGGAAGGGGATCTGCACCTCCACGGAGTGTTCGTTCTGGTGGGCGGCGGTGTCCTCCTCCAGATGGCTTGAATCGTCCCGAATCTGCCGCGCCAGCTCGCTGTCGATAGCCACCTCGCCCAGCGGCGTCTGCCAGGCGCCCTCCGTCATAATGCTGAATGGTTTGCCCATACCGGTGTGGTTGGGGCCGATGACGATGAAGGTATCCCGGAACTTGATCCGAGAGATGGTGGCCCCGGCCACCGGCCCGGAGTAGATATAACCGGCGTGGGGCGATACCAGGCCGATGACCTCCTCCTTGACCACCTCTTTGTCCACCAGGCCGTCTATGGCCGCCCTCAGTTCTTCTGCCGTGCCGGGGTAAAACTGGCCGGCCACCGCCGGTTGTCTTATCATTTCTTAATCTCCCCAACGCCGCTCCTGATATTAAGCTCCGCCCCGCAGAATCGACACCTTGAGGTGTCCAGGCCGACGATGCCGGTCTGATAGCCGACCCTCTCCACCACCGTCCCGCCGCAGGCGGGGCAGATGGTGGCCTCGCTCTTATGACCGGGCACGTTGCCCAGATAGATAAACTTGAGTCCCGCCTTTCGTCCGATGTCGTAGGCGTGCTCCAGGGTGGCCATCGCTGTCGGCGGGATGCCGGCCATCAGGCGGTGGGGGTAGAAGCGGGTGACGTGCCAAGGTGTCAGCTCGCCCAGTTCGGCGGCTATCCAGCCGGCGATGCCGCCAAGCTGCTCGTCGTCGTCATTCAGGCCGGGAATGATGTTGGTCACCACCTCCACATGCATTTGCCACTTCTCCCTGGCCCTTTTGGCCACCTCCAATATCCCCCGCCATTGGCTCACCCGGGCCAGTTTATTGTAGAGGGCATCGGAAAAGCCCTTTATATCCACCCGCCAGGCGTCCAGGTAGGGGCCGACGGTATCCAGGGCTTCCGGGGTAGAGTAGCCGTTGGTGACATAGACGGTATAGAGGTTGCTCTGCCTGGCCAGTTTGGCCGTATCCAGGGTGTACTCAAGCCAGATGCCGGGCTCGTTGTAGGTCCAGGCGATGCCGGCGGCGCCGCTGCTTCGGGCCATCTCCACGGCAGCTTCAGGCGGTATCTCCCGGGATGTCTGCCACTGGTCTGGTTTTTCGGGGCAGGCTATCTCCCAGTTCTGACAGCCGCTGCAGTGAAAATTGCAGCCCCAGCTGCCCATCGAAAAGACCATCGTGCCGGGGTGAAAATGGAAGAGGGGTTTCTTTTCGATAGGGTCTACGGCCAGCGAGGAAACCCTGGCGTAATTCAGGTTATAGAGCCTGCCTTCGTCGTTGCGGTACATCTTGCAGACACCGAGTTTGCCCGGGTGAATGCGGCAGCGCCACTGGCAGGTGTCGCACCTCACCACAGAACCGGCTAACCTCTGGTATAAAAGCGCTTCGTGCATCCGCTTGGTACAATTATATCACTCGCCGACGGCGGTTGCAGGCCGGACTAGGACAGGTAGATAGCGGCGATGCCGGCTACGACCATGGTTGTCCCCACCACGCGCTGCGCCAGCACCCCCTTGCCCGTTTCCCACTTGAGGAAATTGGGGAAGGTACGGCTGATGGCAAAGGCGAATATCAGCACAAATATGGGGCGGCTGGAGAAGATGGCCGATACCAGGGATACGGGGCCGTTCTGCATTGCCACAAACAGCAGCACCACTCCGGCCACCACCAGCAACTCGTTAAAGGCCAGCAGTCCCAGGACAGCCCCGCGCTGCCTAAGGCCCGCCAGTTCCCTTACGACACGGGGGCGCAGTGAGACGAGCATGAAACCAGCGGCAATGGACAGGCCGGTAATCCAATACATATTCCAAGAGGATATGGAGTCCAGGACGTACTTGGAGGCAATATTAGCCCCGGCCATCAGCAGACTGGAAATAAGGAGGAGGGCAAATACCCGGCCCAGCCGCCGCGTGGCGCTGCCGGGGCTACGGTTGGCCGATACGACAACCGCCCCGGCCACGACCACGATAATTGCCAGCCACTGCAGCAGGCCTACCGCCTCTCCCAGCAGGGGCACGGCCATAATAGCCACAAAGACGGGGAAGGTTGAGTACACCGGTATCACCCGTGATACCTCCTCCATCTTGAAGGTGAAGAGCAGGATTCCCAGGGAGAACGTCCGTAAGATCCCGGAGAGTACGGCGATGAGGAGTGTCTGGCCGTCAAGGCCTGACGGCAGCGGGAACAGTGATGCGGCCACCAGGCTGACAACCAGGATAGTCAGGCTGGCCGGCAGCAGAAAGGCCTGCAGGCCGGGCATCCTCTTGGAAATGAGGTGGCTATCAATTATATTCACCAGCCCGATAATGGCTGTGCTCAATAAGGCTATGTTGGCCCAGTCAACCAAAGCACCCTCCGCTAAATACCTTCAAGCGGAGTTTACACTATTACCGCTGGCGGACGCTACGATAGTAAGGCTTGACGGCAGCGACCGGAAGTAACTAGACTTATTATCAGAATGAAGATTATCGGTCTCACCGGCGGCATCGGCAGCGGCAAGACGACGCTGGCCGGATTCCTCAAGGAGCTTGGCGTGGCCGTTATCGACGCCGATAAACTGGGCCACCAGGCGCTTCGGGAAAACCAGATGCGGCGGGAGGTGGTGGCCACCTTTGGCCAGGGGGTTTTAGACAGCAATAGCCAGGTTGACCGCCCCAAGTTGGCCCGGCTGGTTTTCGGCTACCCGCAGCAGCTTGCCCACCTTAACCGGATAACCCATCCCCGCATCGCCGAGATGCTGACGGACCGGCTGGATAAACACCGGCGGCAGGGGGTAGGGGCGGTGGTCATCGAGGCGCCGCTGCTGGTGGAAACCGGTTGGGTGGACACCGTGGACGAGGTCTGGGTTACGGTAGCGCCCCGAACGGTTGTCTTAACCCGGCTCCAGCAGATGGGCTTCACCCGGCGGGAGGTACTGACCCGGTTGGGTGCCCAAATGAAGCCGGAGGAGCGACTCAAGAAGGCCGACGTTGTAATAAACACGGATACCAGCCTTGAGGAGCTTAAGGCCAGGGCGAAGGAACTGGCTGATACCAGGCTCTAAGCCTTCTTCAAGTAATCCAGCCCCTTGGCCAACTCAAGCGGCTTGAAACCGAACTGGCTTTCCACCGAGTCCAGCGCGCCGATGTTGTCCATCTCAAGGGCTTTCAGCTCTACACTGGTTACGGGCGGGTCGCCCAGTATTCTCTCCATAAGGCCGACGGCCGGTCGCATCAGCAGCACCGACACGTGTATCTTAAGCCGCTTCTTGCCCAGGGCGGCCATCACCGCATCCAGTATCTGCTCATAGGTGAGGTGCTGGGGACCGCCTATCTCGCAGGTCTGGCCTATTTTATCCCCCTTAAGCGCCGCCAGAATACAGGTGGCCAGGTCTTCCACCCACAGGGGCTGAAAGCGGGTGCGGCCACTGCCGGCGATAGGCGCCAGGAGGGGAAACATACTTACGGAATTGGCCAGCTTATCTATGAAACCCGCCCCTTTGCCGAACATAGCCCCCGGCTTAAAGACGGTGAAGTCCAGTCCGGAGGTCCTTACTATCTCCTCGCCCTGCCACTTGGAGTGGAAATAGACGTAGCGGGGCCTATCGCCGGCGCCCATAGCGCCGATGTGAATAAACCTCTTAACGGACGCTTCCCGGGCAGCGGCGACCACGTTCCCGGTGCCCTCCACATTCACCCGGCTGAAGGTGGCCCCCCGGCCCTCCCTGAGGACAGCCACCAGATGAACTACACTCTCCACGCCACTTAGGGCCCCTCTGAGGCTGGCGGGGTCGGTGACATCCCCGGTCACCGCCGTTGCGCCCATCGCCTCCACCGCCACGGCCTCCGCGGGCAGGCGTACCAGACACCTTACCTTATAACCAGCTCCAACCAACCGGGGCAGTAAGTGGCTGCCGACAAACCCGCTGCTACCTGTGACCAAAATCACCGCTGGCCTCCCTTTGAACGGCCATTATAACACGCCGGGCGATAGCCGGACCGACAATATCACGGTTGACATTTCTATATGCGGTATGTATTCTTACTCATAGAAAGCAGCCCACGAATGACGGAAAACAGACATGTTTAACAGAGTGCTCCTACCCCTGGACGGCTCCGATCTGGCCGAGGCAGTCTTTCCTTATGCGGAGGAGCTGGCCAAGAAGCTGGGCTCCGAGATAGTTCTCTTCCACGTATGCGAGTCAAGCCATAAGCTGTCCCTGAATATGCACCGCCTCTACCTGGAGAAATCGGCTGAGCTTTTACGACAGCGCCTTGATCTCTCCGATAAAGGCAAGAAGGCCAAAGTGCAGACTGAATTCGTCCACGGTGACTTCACCGAGGAGACCTGCCGCTTTATAGACGAGAATGAAGTTGACCTGCTGATTATGGTGGCCCATGGCTTCACCAGCCTTAAGGTCAAGATAATGGGCAGCATTGTTGACAAGGTATTTCGCCTGGTGAAATGCCCGGTGATGCTGATCCGCACCGATGGCGGCCAACCGGCCGTAGAGACGAAGGAGTTAATCAGTCGCATACTGCTACCCCTTGACGGCACTGAAAACAGCGAAGCGTCCATACCCTACGCCGAAACGCTGGCCCGAAGCCTGCCAGCAGATATCAGCCTCTACAAGATGGTTCGCAAGGCCCACTACTCGGCTTCCAAGGACGATATGGTGGGCGATATGGGCCTGGGTGATAGCGAGCGGGATGCCGCCGAACAGCAGCAGGCGATAGCCTACCTGGAGGGGATAGAAAACAAAATACGGAAGAAGATTTGCGTTTCAAGCTGTACCACCCTCGGCAACGACCCGGCCAGGGCTATAACCGACGCCAGCCGCGACACGAATGCCGACCTGGTGCTGATGACCACCCGCGGACGCTCAGGGATAACGGCCTGGGCGCCGGGCAGCATTGCCCATAAACTGCTGCAGACGGGCGACCTTCCCCTGCTATTAGTCAGAAAGCAATAGCCCCGGCGAGCCTGCGGGCGGTTTCCCCCGTTTGAACTTTGCCACCTAATCTGCTAGTATATATCTTTGGACTGTGGAGGAAGAACCATTTACGCAATAATTGAAAGCGGCGGCAAGCAATATAAGGTTTCGCCGGGACAGACGATAGATGTGGAGCTTCTGGGTGTATCCGAGGGTAATAGCGTTGACCTGGACAAGGTGCTGCTCATCGCTGATGGCAAAACGGTAACAGTTGGCAGGCCCACCCTTGACGGTGCCAGGGTGGTGGCCACCAGCCAGGGGGAGACTAAGGGCGAAAAACTCATCGTCTTCAAGTACAAGCCCAAGGTGCGCTACCACAAGAAGACCGGCCACAGACAGGCCTATACCAGGCTGGCCATAGAAGAAATTGTAACCTCCGCCAGCCAGAAGGCGGCACCCAAGAAGAAGACCAGCCGGCGCAAGAAAGAGGTGACCAAGGATGGCCCATAAAAAGGGCGGCGGCTCCAGCCGCAATGGCCGTGATAGTAATGCCCAGCGCCTCGGCGTGAAAAGGTACGCCGGGCAGAGCGTCCGCGCCGGCACCATCCTGGTGCGACAGCGGGGCACCCGTATACACGCCGGCACAAACGTAGGTGTAGGCCGAGACCACACCCTGTTCGCCCTGGTCAACGGCGTGGTGCAGTACAAGCCCACCAGCAACAACAGGAGGAAAGCCAGCGTCATCGCCGGCTAGAATAATGAAAGCTAAAATACACCCCAAATACTTCCCGGAGGCCAAGGTTGTCTGCTCCTGCGGCAATAACTTCACCGTCGGCTCGGTTGTGCCTTCGCTCAAGATTGAGTTATGCAGCCAGTGTCACCCCTTCTTCACCGGCGAGCGCCGTATGATAGACACCGCCGGACGCGTGGAGCGCTTCAAACGACGCTACAAGCTTAAGGAGTAGGCCATATAGTCACGACCAGTACGGGAGCGGGCTGGCCGCTCCTTTTTTATTGAGGTAACCAAATGCCACACAGCTTCCACTACGGGGGACAGGCAGTCATCGAGGGAGTGATGATGCGGGGGGAGAGGATCACCGCCACCGTGGTGCGCCACCCCAACGGCCAGCTTGTAACCCAGACAAGGCCCCTGCCATCCCTTTATACCGGCGGTATGAGAAAGACACCGCTGGTCCGCGGTGTCACCATGCTTATGGAGACCATGGTGCTGGGCATCCGCAGCCTGCTGTTCTCGGCCAACGTAGCCCTGGAGGAGGATGGTGAAGAAGAGCCGTCCAAAATCTCCGGAGGCCTTATCTGGGGGGTGATGGCCGTATCGCTGGTGCTATCGATCGGCCTCTTTTTTATGGCACCGCTTTTCCTGGCCAACCTGCTCAATCCCTATGTGGAATCGTCCCTGCTCTTTCACCTGGTGGAGGGGCTCATCCGGCTGGTAATCTTCGTGGCCTACCTGCGGATCATATCTTCCTTCAGCGACATCAAGCGCACCTTCGCCTATCACGGCGCCGAACACAAAACGATAAACGCCATTGAGAACGGCGCGCCCCTGGAAGTAACCAGCATCCGCAAGTACTCCACCGCCCACACCCGCTGCGGCACCAGTTTCCTGCTGGCGGTGCTGGTGATAGCCATCATCATCTTCGCCCTGGTGGGCCAGCAGGCGCTCTGGCTTATGATACTGACGCGGATAGTCCTGCTGCCGGTGATAGCCGCCCTGGGCTACGAGGCCACCCGGTACTCCGCCAACCATCCCGATAACTTACTGGTGCGAATACTGCGTTCCCCCGGCCTGTGGCTGCAACGGATGACAACCAAAGAGCCTGACGATAGCCAGTTGGAGGTAGCCATGACTGCCCTGGAGAAGGTAATGGCCTTTGACCGTGCCGTTGAAGAGGATCAGGCGGCCAGGTCGGCGGCCGTTAGTTCCTGAAAGAAACAGCTCTGATTGCCGGTGTGGCAGACGGGCCCCATCGGTTTGGCTTTGACCAGTATGGCGTCGCTATCGCAGTCCCGCCAGACCTCTTTCACTATGAGGCGGTTGCCTGAGGTAACCCCCTTGTGCCACAGCTCTTGCCGGCTGCGGCTGTAGAACCACACCTCGCCGCTGGATAGCGTGAGGCCCAGGGATTCCCGGTTCATATAACCCACCATACAGACCTGGCCGCTGTCGGCGTCCTGGATTATGGCCGGTATGAGTCCTTTATCGTCAAATTTCAGTTCCACAGTCAATCCTTCCCCCCCCCCCCTCTTCTCTGCTTATAGCCTGTTGATGACCTCAAGCGCCTGCTTGAGTCTTATGTCCCGAGTATAAAGGGCCCTGCCGACGATAGCCCCCTCGGCACCTAGCAGTTTGAGCATCTTAAGATGGTTCAATGAGGTGACGCCACCAGAGGCAATCAGTGGCCGCCTCAGCGAGCTTATTATCTCGAATACGGCACTGAAATTGGGCTCGGTAAGCGTGCCGTCACGGCCTATATCCGTATAGATGAAGCGCTTCACCCCCAGCTTGGCCATGGCGCGGGCGAACTCGGTGGCTTCAATATCCGTGTCCTTCTTCCAGCCGTGAGTGGCCAGGCGGCCGTCACGGGCGTCAATGCTGACGACGATGGACTGTCCGAAGCTCTGGCAGGCCTTTTCTATAAAGCCGGGCTCCTCGGCGGCGGCTGTGCCCAGGATGACGCGGTCAACGCCGGCACTGAGCAATTTCTTAATGACGGACATCTTGCGGATGCCGCCACCCAGCTGCACCGGAATCAGGGCGGCACCGGCAATTTCGGCTATGACATCCATATTCACCGGCTCGCCAGCGGCGGCGCCATCCAGGTCTACAATGTGCAGCCGCGGCGCTCCCATGGACTGCCAGCGCAGGGCGACGCCGACGGGATCGTCGGAGAAAACCGTCTCCTGGTCGTAGTCACCCTGGTAGAGACGAACGCAGCGGCCCCCTCTTATGTCAACCGCCGGTATAATTTCTATTTCAACCCTCCCTTAGAGCCTGGACTTGGCGTCCCTGCCGCTTACGCAGTAGTACTGCTTCTCAAAGTGGTTTAACTTCCAGATGGGGCAGCCGGGGCAGATACAGCCCCGCTTCTCTACGGCAAGCCCACTTTAAGCCCTTTCGCAATAGACCCTAGGGTCC
>DAOUZU010000066.1 GCA_030665535.1 Dehalococcoidia bacterium | reverse complement strand
ACTCATCAGCCCACCGGTGTTCCCGGTGCCACGGCCGGCCCAGATGGTGCCATCGCTACCCATAACCATGGGTCCGGTGGCATCACCGGTGTCAAGGACCATACCCGTGGTTGAAGGGATAGCGAACTTGGACCAGGAGTTGGTGCCGGCGCTGAGCGGGGCTGCTGTTACGAACAACCCGACCAGCAGAGCCACCGTCATGGCTATGCCCAAAATTCTAGTTAGTCTTTTTTTCATCGAGCTTTATTTTTCGTGTCTTGGTTTATATTTTGTATAGTATGCTCCCACACACGAAGGTATACCAATTTCCTTCTCAAAGTGTGGAAACCAGGTACTTCTAAGCTGTTTGGCACCTGCTAGGCGCATTCCCCTGACGGGTTTTAGATACAGCACCACCCCCTTTCATCTGTTTTTCTCTTAATATGATACCACGCCTGTCAACACGCAATTTTATCTTTTTTACATCTTTTTGACACTTTTGTCATAAATATTCCATCTTTTATACTAAAGAGCCCCCCATCTCCGATGAGGAGAGGGAGGCTTTGGGTCCAGCTAAGTATTTCGGGCTAGTACCATTTACCGCGCCTCTTTGGTCAGGTTTGCCAGAAACTCAGCGTTGTTCTTCGTCTTGCGCAGGCGCTCAAGTACCCGCTCGGTGACATCGTTGGCTGAATCGTCGCCGGCGATGGCCACCATGCGGCGCAGCAACAGCAGCAGCTTGGCCTCGTTTTCACTTAGCAGCAGCTCCTCCCGCCTGGTGCCGCTGCGTTTGATGTTTATGGCCGGGTAGATATGGCGCTCAGAGAGACGACGGTCCAGGTGTAGCTCCATATTGCCCGTCCCCTTGAACTCCTCGTAGATCAACTCGTCCATGCGGCTGCCGGTATCAACCAGACAGGTGGCGATAATGGTCAGGCTGCCGCCTTCGTCCACATTGCGGGCGGCGCCAAAGAAACGCTTGGCCGGGTGAAGGGCCACCGGGTCTATGCCGCCGGATAACGTACGGCCACTGGAAGGCATGGCCAGATTATAGGCCCTGGTGAGCCGGGTGATGCCATCCAGCAGGATAACAACATCACGGCCGCTTTCCACCATACGCTTGGCCCTATCCAGGGCCAGCTCGGCGACACGGGTCTGGTTTTCAACCGCATCGTCAAAGGTAGCACCGATAACCTCACCCTTGACGGAACGTCTCATATCAGTTACCTCTTCCGGGCGCTCGCCGATCAAGACGACCATCAGGTGAATGTCGCTGTAATTTGTGTTGATGCCGCTGGCTATGGACTTGAGCAGCAGGGTCTTGCCCGCCTTGGGCGGCGAGACAATAAGTCCGCGCTGTCCCCGGCCAATGGGGGCGACAAGGTTCACCAGCCTATTGGAAAGGTTGGTCGCCGTTGTCTCCAGGTTAATAAGCTCATCAGGGAAGATGGGGGTAAGGGAACCGAAACTGGGGCGTGCCTTGGCTAGCTCGGGGTTAAGGTCGTTGATGGCCTCCACCCGGAGCAGGCTGTAGTATTTCTCGCCGGCCTTGGCCCGCCGCCCCTGGCCGATAACCATATCGCCGGTACGCAGCCCGAAGCGGCGTATCTGCGACTGGGAAACGTATATATCCGATGGGCTGGGCAAAAGAGTCGTTTGCCTCAGGAAGCCGTAGCCGTCGGGCATAACCTCCAAGATACCGCTGCAGAAGATGTTACCCTGCTGCTCGGTCTGCGCTTTTATAAGCCGCATGACAATATCCTGCTTCTTTAAACCGGCCGAGCTGCCCAGGCCCCTCTCCTTGGCTATCCCCGCCAGGCCTTCCCGGCTCATGCCCTCCAGTTGTCCGATATCAAGTTGACTAACTTCCATAGTGAATGTTACCTCCACACCTTTCCCGTTACGACGGGGTCTGAATATTGCTTTCGTTTAATAATGGCCGGTTACTTCTGCGCATTCTGAACCTTGTGCCAGTCATCCAGGAAGCGGGTCTGGCCGACATCCGTAAGCGGGTGCTGCATCATCTGCATAAGTACCTTAAAGGGAACGGTGGCTATATCGGCGCCGGCCCTGGCCGCCAGCACGCAGTGCAGCGGGTGACGGATACTGGCCGCCAGCACCTTGGTCTCCAACTGGTACTGCCGGTAAACTTTGACCATATCGCTCACCAACTCCATGCCGTCATGGCCGATATCATCCAACCGCCCGACGAAGGGGCTGACAAAAGCGGCCCCGGCCAACGCGCCCAGGAGCGCCTGGTTCAGTGAGAAGCACAACGTCATGTTTACCTTGATGTTCTCCTTGTCCAGGGCGGTAATCACCTCCAGGCCATCCGTTGTCGAGGGTATCTTGACCACCACATTGGGCGCCCAGGTGGCGATGTCCCTGGCCTGCTCCAGCATGGCCTCCACGCCCTCCACCACAACTTCGGCTGAAATCGGCCCCGGTATAATTGAGGCTATCTCCTGCACAACGGACTTATAATCCCCGATTCCTTCCTTGGCCACCAGGGTGGGGTTGGTCGTAACTCCCCTGACGACGCCCAGCCGGGCACCCTTCTTTATCTGCTCCAGGTTGGCCGTATCCAGAAAGATATCCATTTTTCCTCCGCTTGGGTATATATCCCCCGGTACTGCTTACCGGCGGAGTAGGCTATCATTATTTAAAGGTTACGCGGTAAGGGGCAGCGTCGGCTGGGCTCCCTCCCGTAAAACATCCTTGGCAGAGCCTATAAAATCTAGGAAAAGTGGGTGCGGGCGGCCGGGGCGGGAGCAAAACTCCGGGTGGAACTGGCAGCTCACCATCCAAGGATGGTCCTTCAGCTCGCAGATTTCCACCAGCTTGCCGTCCGGGGAAAACCCGCTTAGAACCAGGCCGGCTTCCTCAAGCCGGGTTAGAAACTCATTGTTGAACTCAAAGCGGTGGCGGTGGCGCTCGTCTACCAGTTTCCCGCCGTAGGCTTTGGCCGCCAGGCTGCCGGGCGTCAATTGACAGGGGTAGTTACCCAGGCGCATGGTGCCGCCCTTGTCGGCTATCTTCTTCTGCTCCGGCAGAAGGTCAATGACCGGGTACGGGGTATCAGCGTCAAACTCGGTGGAGTTGGCCTTATCGGTGCCGAAGATGTGGCGGGCGAACTCAATCACCATAACCTGCATCCCCAGGCAGAGCCCCAGGTAGGGTATCTTGTTCTCCCGGGCATATCTGGCCGCCTTCACCATGCCTTCAATGCCACGCACGCCGAAGCCGCCGGGGACAATTATGCCCTGGGCCGAGCGTAACAGCGCCTCGCCGCCCTCCTTTTCCAGGTCTTCGGAGTGCACCCAATTGATATTGACGCTGCGCCCGTGATACAGGGCAGCGTGGCACAACGCCTCGCGGACGGAGAAATAGGCATCTTTAAGCTCCACGTACTTACCCACCAGGGCGATGTTCACCGGCTCTGTGGCCTCCTTAAGACAGCCCACCATCTCTCTCCACTGACAGAGGTCCGAAGGCTCCTGGCCCAGGTCCAGCTTGGAGACTACCAGATCGCCCAGGCCTTCCTCCTCCAGGATAAGCGGCACCTCGTAGATTGTGTCCACGGTAGGCAGGAATATCACCGCCTCCGGCCGAACATCACAGAAGAGGGATATCTTGTCCCTTATGCTCTCGGATATGGGATAGTCGCTGCGGCAGATTATAATATCCGGCTGGATACCGATGCGCCGCAGCTCGTTGACGCTGTGCTGAGTCGGCTTCGTCTTCAGCTCCTGCGTTGAGTTTATATAGGGCAGCAGGGTAACGTGAATGTATAGGACATTATCCCGGCCGACATCGTTGCGCATCTGCCTGATGGCCTCCAGGAAGGGCTGGCCCTCGATATCGCCCACCGTGCCCCCTACTTCGACAACGACCACATCGGCCTGCGAGTTTTCGGCCAGACTCTTGAAGCGCTTTTTTATCTCGGTGGTAACATGGGGCACCACCTGGATAGTGCCGCCCAGGAACTCGCCCCGCCGCTCTTTGCCGATAACGGTGCTGTAAATCTGCCCGGAGGTGACATTGGAATCTGCGGTGAGCTCCATATCAATGAAACGCTCGTAGTTGCCCAGGTCCAGGTCTGTCTCGGCACCGTCCCGGGTGACGAACACCTCGCCGTGCTGGTAAGGGGACATTGTGCCGGGGTCAACGTTGAGATAGGGGTCTAACTTCTGGATGGAGACGCTTCTCCGGCGTCCCTTCAAGATTGTGCCGAGAGAAGCGGCGGTAATGCCCTTGCCTACGGAACTGACAACACCACCGGTTACAAAAATATATTTTGACATACAGGGACACCGAACCTAAAATGCCGGAAAACTACAGTTTCTCTCCATGAACCTATACAGCTCAATTTAAAGAAAAACTTGATGTCTGGTTGCACTGAAAGGGGAAGGTTCAATCAAGTCCCGTAATTATAGACCGGGTCGCGCGCGGTTGTCAAGTATAAGCGGCTGCGGTTCCGCAGGGGGTATTAGCGACGGCAGAAGGAGCAATATGCGTCATAAATGTTATAATACTTTAACATTTCTGTGTTAACTTTACTCATATTCGTTTGACATTTTTCTTGGCACAGGTTATAATATACCGCCGATTGGAAGCAGGAGAACGAAATGGCGGCTAAAGACTACTACGGCATACTGGGCGTGAAGCAAGGCGCCAGCGGGCAGGATATAAAAAAGGCCTTCCGCAAGCTGGCCCGTAAATATCATCCTGATATTAATCCCAATGACAAAGCTTCCGAGGCGAAGTTCAAGCAGATAAACGAGGCCTACGAGGTTCTTTCGGACAAGGACAAGCGTAAGAAGTACGATAAGTTCGGCGACCAGTGGCCCTACGCCGACCAGTTCGCCAAAGCCGGTGGCCAGCGCCAGGACTTTAGTGGCCGCGATTTCAACTATGGCGGCGGTGGCGGCTTCAGTGGTGGTTTCAGCGGTGATGTCGGCAGCATTTTTGAGGAGATACTCCGAGGGGGTGGTGGGGGCACCTATGCCCGTGCCCGCCGTCCCCGTGCCAGCCGCGGCCAGGACTTAGAGTACGCCGTTGAGATAACCCTTGAGGAGGCCTTTAGCGGCGGCATGCGGATGCTCAACCTGCAGGACGAGAAGCCCTGCCCCATCTGCCGGGGCGGCGGCCAGCAGCAGGGGAAACCCTGCCCTACCTGCCGCGGCGCCGGGGCGGTAACTTCAGCGGAGAAGCTTGAGGTCAAGGTGCCGCTGGGGGTTAAGACAGGCTCCCGGGTGCGCATAGCCGGCAAGGGCGGCCAGGGCCACGGCGGCGGCGCCAGGGGCAACCTGTATTTAAAGATAACGGTCAAGCCACATAAGCTATTTGAAAGAAAGGGGGATGACCTCCTCTCCACCGTTGGCGTACCGCTGACGGTGGCCGTCCTCGGCGGTGAGATAAAGGTGCCTACTCTTACCGGCCGGCTGGCCCTCAAAATTCCAGCGGAGACGGAAAACGGCAAGGCCTTCCGCCTGGCTAAACAGGGGATGCCCCGCCTGGGCGGCAGCGGCAGGGGCGACCTGATAGCCAGAGTCAGCGTTGAACTTCCGCAGAAACTATCTGCCGAGGAAAGGGAACTTTTTAAACAACTCGGCCAACTACGGCCCCAGGGCTAGGCGAAGATGAGAGGTGTTTTATGAATGATGAAGGCAGACCGTGCTATGTAATAAGCGTGGCCGCCGAGATGCTGGGCACAAGGACACATACCTTGCGCTACTATGAAAAAGTGGGCATAATAAAGCCTTTCCGCTCACCGGGCAATATCCGCCTCTACACCGAGGAGGACATCGCCCTGATGCGCCGGATAAGGCACCTGATGAACGACCTGGGAGTGAACATAGCCGGGGTGGAGGTTATCTTAAACATTCTTGACCGCCTCGTTGATTTGCAAAGGGAAAACCGGGAACTTAGCCAGCAGCTTGAAAAACTAAAGGGAGAGAGCCCGTGAGACAGGATAGATTTACCGAACAGGCACAGGAGGCCCTAAACGCCTCGCAGATGCTGGTTCGTCAGTACAAGCACAGCCAGTGGGACGTGGAGCATGTCCTGATGGCACTTTTAGAGCAGCAGTCAGGGCTGGTTGGCGATATAGTCAAAGAGCTGGGTGTGAATATCGAGGCTATTAAGACGGAGATTGCCGCCGGCCTGGAGAGAACGCCCAAGATGACGGAT
>DAOUZU010000132.1 GCA_030665535.1 Dehalococcoidia bacterium | reverse complement strand
GTTGGCCTCAAAAAGGCCGTCCTCTCTCTGCCGGACGCAGCCCTCGGGGCAGAATAGAGAGCAGATGCCACACTTTATGCATCTGGAATATTCATAGGTCGTCCGCTGGGAGCGCCAGTCTCCGGTGCGGTACTGGCTGGCCTTACCCGGCTCGGTGGCGATAGCCCCTATCTCAATGTCCCTATATGTCAGCTCGTCATCAGGCTTGGCCACTTAGTTTAGCTCCTTCACTATTGTCTCCTCATAGGCCCTTTTCATGGCGTTTAAGTTCTTTTCGGCTATCCGTCCGAACCTCTCCTTGACGGGCTCCGTCATTGAATCCATCGCCACCAGACCGCTGGCCTTTATCAGGGCGCCGGTCATTGTAGTATTGACTATGGGTACCCCCATCTCTTCGCGGGCTATTTTGGTGGCATCGATAACGGCCAGCCGCCAATTGCCGCTGAACTCGGCCCGTATCTTCTCATAGGGCTTGCCCGAGTTAATAACCAGCAGACCGCCGTCCTTCAGGCCTGAAGTAACCCCGGCGATGCGGATAAGGCTGGGGTCAAGCACCACCACTATATCCGGCTCGGTGATGCCGGCCCTCACCCGGATGGGCCTTTCCGTGCTGATGCGGTCGAAGGACATCACCGGCGCCCCCCGCCTCTCCGGGCCAAAACTGGGGAAGGCCTGGGCGTACTTGCCCTCGTTAATGGCTGCCTTGGCTATCAGTTCGGCTGAGGTTACTGCACCCTGGCCACCCCTGCCATGCCACCTGATTTCGGTAAGTCCATTATGTGCTATTGTGATATTCCTCCAAAAAATAATACGCCCCCGGAGCGACTCGAACGCTCGCACCCGGCTCCGGAGGCCGGTGCTCTATCCACTGAGCTACGGGGGCAGACTTCTATCCATTGTAGATCTATTTTACTTTATACGGGGGCAATAATGCAAGAAATCGTGACTAACCGGCCTCTTCGCCTGGCTGCTGTTGCTTTCGGAAGAAGGGCTTTAGCATCAGCGGCACGATAAATACGGTGATAATGCTGACAGCCACGGCAACGCCAAATAGCTCCCTGTCTATAGCACCGGCGATAAGACCGGCGCCGGCCACAATAAGGCCCACTTCTCCCCGTGGCACCATGCCGATGCCGACTATCATGCTGCTATTGTGGGAGATCTTGCCGATAAATCTGGCCGGAAAGTAGCAGCCGATAAGCTTGCCGAAAACGGCAAGGGCTATTATCGCCAAAGCGGGCAGTATCACCGCCCAGATCAGGCCGAGATCAACCTGCATACCCAGGTAAGCGAAGAAGAAAGGCGCCAGGAACAGCATAATCGGCCGTATCTTTTCCAGAATCAGTTCCCTCTCCACAGTGGCAGCGAACATCAGCCCGGCCACATAGGCGCCGACGACGGGGTGAAGCCCGGCCAGGGTAACCAGGTAAGAAATAATAATGCCGACAATCAGGGCCATTATAGGCATAGTGCCGGAGTTCTTGAAGGGCTGTAAAATAAACCGTGAAATAAAGCGGTGGCCAAATATGCCCACGGCTAGCAGGCCCAGCCAGACACCGAAGCCGATGATACCCGTTTTTATGGCCTCACCGGCATTGAACTCGCCGGTATTGGCAACGCCGATTACAACAGAAAGAATAACCAGCCCGATTATGTCATCAACCACGGCGGCCACCAGGATAATGGTGCTCTCCCGTGAGCTAAGCCGCCCCATATCCATCAATATGCGTACCGTGATGCCGATGCTGGTGGCCGTCAGCACGGCGCCGATGAACAGCCAGCCGACATTTCCTAGGTCCGGGAAGAAGAACATGGCGCCAAAATAACCAAAGATGAAGGGCACCACCACGCCGCCCAGGG
>DAOUZU010000002.1 GCA_030665535.1 Dehalococcoidia bacterium | reverse complement strand
GACTTGGCGCTAAGCTCCAGGATATCGCCGTCTTCCAGGACAAAGGTGTTTTCCGGCGGTATGCCGGCGGTATGGGCCAGCTTTGTGTGCAAACTCAAATGGCGGTACTCCCCGTGAATGGGGATGAAGAACTTGGGCTTCACCAGGTTTAAGTGCAGCTTGAGCTCCTCCTGGGCGCCGTGGCCGTGGACATGAACGCGGGCTATTTTATCGTACAGCACATGGGCGCCCTGCCGGAAGAGGCTGTCCATCGTCTTGTTTACCAGGGACTCGTTGCCGGGAATGGCCGAGGCGGAGATGACCACCGTATCCCCCTTGATTATATGAAGCTGGCGGTGGTCGCCGTTGGCGATGCGGACCAGGGCCGAGGTCGGCTCTCCCTGGCTGCCGGTGGTCAGTAATACAATCTTCTCCGGAGGCAGGCCGCGTATCTCGTCAAGACGGCCGATGATGCCCGGCGGCGCCTTTATGTAGTCCAGTTCCATGGCCAGCTTGGTGGTATCGCTCATGCTGCGCCCCACGATGAATACGCGGCGCCCGTGCTTGGCGGCGGCGTCTATAACCTGCTGTGCCCGGGAAATCAGTGAGGCGAAGGTGGTGACGATTACCCGCCCCTTGGCGTTGGCCATGATGTTGTCTATGGCTTCACCGACGACCATCTCCGAGGGCGTATAGCCGGGCAGCTCTACGTAAGTGGAGTCGGAAAGCAGCAGCAGCACCCCCTGCCCGCCCAGCTGGGCCAGCCGGGAGAGGTCTGTGGGCCGGCCGCCCACCGGCGTGTAGTCCAGCTTGAAATCACCGCTGTGAACGACAGTGCCTATCGGCGTCTGGATGATAAGGCCGACGGCGTCTGAAATGCTGTGGCAGACGGCGAAGAACTCAATATTAAACCGGCCCAGGCTGAACTGGCCGCCAGCCGGTATTATGTTAAGTTTTGCCTTTACCAGCGTTTTGCGATCCCTTATTTTAAGCGAGATAAGGCCGTGGACGAGCCTGGTTGAATAAACGGGAACATTGAGCTGGGGCAATATATAAGGCAGGGCGCCGATGTGGTCCTCGTGGCCGTGGGTTATTATTATCCCCCTGACCTTGTCCTTGTTTTCCAGCAGGTAGTTGATATCGGGGATTACCAGGTCAATGCCCAGCATCTCTTCTTCAGGGAACATCAGGCCGGAGTCAATGACGATGATGTCATCGCCGTATTCTATGGCCATCATATTCTTGCCTATTTCACCCAGCCCCCCCAGGGGGATGATTCTCAGTTTAGTTTTTGCCATTTTAACCCCTAAAACATGTTCAGTTGCTTCTGCGGTGGCTCTTCCCGTGCCTCCGGTACCCCTTTGGCCTCGGCCAGTAGCCGCGGTATCTTCAGCATATCGGCTTCAATTGTCGGCCGCAGACCCTGCTGGTGCAGCGCCGCCGCCGGATGGTACATGGGGAAATAGATAACCCCGTCCCGCCACTGCTCCTGGCCGTGAATCCTGCCGATGGTCTTGCCGGGGAAGAAAAGGGCCATGGAGTAGCGCCCCAGCGTGACCAGCATCTTGGGTTTGATAAGCTCAATCTGGCGCACCAGCCAGGGATGGCAGGCGGTAATCTCCGCCGGAAGGGGGTCCCGGTTACCGGCGGGCCGGCTCTTGATGATATTAGTTATGTAAACCTTATCGCGGTCCAGATCGATGGAGTTCAGCAGCTGGTTGAGGTACTTCCCCGCCGGGCCGACAAAGGGCTTCCCCTGCTGGTCTTCGTGCCAGCCCGGCGCCTCGCCGACGAACATAACCTCGGCATCTTCCGGGCCGTTACCGGGCACCGCCCTGGTGCGTGTCTTACTAAGCGGGCACCGCTGGCAGCGGTTTATTTCCTCGTAGAGTTGAGTGAGTGCTGACATGCAATCCTTAAAGCGGTTTGAAAGCCTGACTAGCCGCCTTGGGCCATGATAACACTGTCAATATACCAAGTCAATTTGGTATAATATATGGGCTCAGCCCAAGCCCGAAGAGTTGAAAGGAGAGAGATGAGCCCCTTAAGCCAGAGCGACCCTGAGATAGCAAGTGCCATAGAGCTGGAGGGCATACGCCAGCAGGAGACCGTAAACCTGATCGCCTCGGAGAACTACGCCAGCCAGGCCGTGATGGAGGCGCAGGGCTCCTTTTTAACCAATAAATACGCCGAGGGCTACCCCGAACGGCGCTACTATGGCGGCTGCGACCAGATGGACGTCGTGGAAAACCTGGCCATAGAGCGTGCCAGAGACCTCTTCGGCGCCGAATACGCCAATGTCCAGCCGCACAGCGGCGCCCAGGCCAATATGGCCGCCTACTTCGCCCTTATTAAAGCCGGTGATACCGTTATGGGTATGAAACTGGCCCACGGCGGCCACCTCACCCACGGTGCCCGGGCCAGCTTCTCCGGCAAGCTCTATAACTTCATAAGCTACGGCCTCAACCAGGAAACGGAGCGCATTGACTACGTTGAGATGGAGCGGCTGGCCAAGGAGCACCGGCCCCGGCTAATCGTTGCCGGCGCCAGCGCCTACCCCCGTATCATTGACTTTGAGCGCTTCCGCTATATCGCCGATAGCGCCGGCGCCATGCTGATGGCCGATATCGCCCATATCGCCGGCCTGGTGGCCGCCGGCCTGCACCCCAGCCCGGTACCCTACGCCGACGTGGTGACCTCTACCAGCCACAAGACGCTGCGCGGCCCCCGGGGCGGCTTCATCCTCTGCCGTAAGGAGCTGGCCAAGGCCATGGACGCCGCTGTCTTCCCCAATGTGCAGGGCGGGCCGCTGATGCACGTCGTCGCCGCCAAGGCAGTGGCCTTCGCCGAGGCCATGAGGCCCGATTTTAACGACTACCAGCAGGCCACACTGGACAACGCCCGGGTGCTGGCCGCCACCCTCCACAGCCGCGGGCTGCGCCTCATCTCCGGTGGCACGGACAACCACCTCGTCCTGGTTGACCTGACAGCCACCGGTGTCAGCGGCCTGGACGCCGAGGTGGCCCTGGGGCGGGCCGGCATCGTCATCAACCGCAACACCGTTCCCTTCGTGGCCAACCAGCCACCCCAGGTGACCAACGGCATCCGGCTGGGTACGCCGGCATTGACGACGCGGGGCTTCGGCGCCGCCGAAATGGAGCGCATCGCCGACCTTATCGTCAGGGTAATAAACGATATCGGCAACGCGGAGGTGGAAGAGGTCGTGCTCAAAGAGGTGACCGCAATGTGCCGCCGCTTCCCCGTGCCGGGACTAGCCACAGCTAAATGAAAAGAGTAATCTATAACCAGCGGCCCCAGGGCCGGAGGGTATATGTCGAAGGGAGCGTCACCAATGGATGAGCTAAAGGTTTTTACCGGCAACAGCCACCCGGATCTAGCCAAACGGGTCACCGATTACCTGGGCATCCCGCTGGGCCAGGCCGAGGTCTTCCAGTTCTCCAATGAGAACATTTTCGTGCGTATCCTGGAGAACGTCCGCGAGCGGGATACCTTCATCATCCAGCCCCTGTCTTCGCCGGTGAGCCAGAATATTCTTGAGATGCTCATTATGATAGACGCCCTGAAAAGGGCCTCGGCCAAGCGCATCACGGCGGTGATACCCTACTACGGCTATGGCCGCACCGACAAGAAAGACCAACCCCGGGTGCCCATCACCGCCCGCCTGATAGCTGACCTGCTGACCGCCGCCGGGGCCAACCGGCTGCTGACGGTAGACCTGCACGCCGCCCAGATACAGGGCTTTTTCAATATCCCGGTGGACGAGCTGACCGCCCTCAAGCTGCTGGCCAACTACTTCAAAAGCAAGAGGCTGGACTCCAACCTGGTGGTGGTGGCCACGGATATAGGCATCGCCAAGCGAGCGCGCGACCTGGCGACCATGCTCCATGCCCCGCTGGCCCTTATGGAGAAAAGGCGGCTGGGCAACGATGGCGAGACGGAGACGCTGAATGTCATCGGCGATGTGGACGGCAAGGTGGCGCTCACCGTCGACGATGAGATAGACACCGCCGGCTCGCTGGCCAATACCGTCGACGCCCTCCTGGAGAGGGGGGCCACGGAGGTATTCGCCTGCGCCACGCACCCGGTGTTCTCCGGCCCCGCCATCAAGACCATCGCCGCCTCGGCAGTCAAAGAGGTGGTCGTTACCGATACCATCCCCGTAAACCCGGAGAGAAAGCTGGATAAACTCACCGTCCTACCCATCGCCTCACTGCTGGGCGAGGCCATCCACCGTATCCACACCGGGCTGTCTATCGGGGCTATGTTTGAGCAGGAATAGCAATGCTTAAGTGGTTGGGTGGACTGAGGGACTCCAACGAAAGGGAGCTAAAGCGCCTTGAGTCGTTGGTTATTGAAATCAACGAGCTTGAGGCCGACTATAAGAAGCTGGATGACGCCGCGCTGGCCGCCAAGACGGATGAGTTCAAGGGCCGGCTTAAGTCCGGCACCTCACTGAGTGACATTCTGCCGGAGGCCTTCGCCGCCGTCAGGGAGGCGTCCCGGAGAACCACCGGCCTGCGCCATTACGATGTCCAGTTTATGGGCGGCATAGTCCTCCACCAGGGTAAAATCGCCGAGATGAAGACCGGTGAGGGCAAAACACTGGTGGCCACCCTGCCCCTGTACCTCAATTCCCTCTCCGGCGAAGGCTGCCACCTGGCCACCGTCAACGACTACCTGGCCCGCCGCGACCCCTACTGGATGGGGCCCATCTACCACGCCCTGGGGGTGAGCGTGGCCAGCATCTACCCCATGCAGACGCCGGACGAGCAGCTCCCTTCCCGCCTGTACGACCCGGACTACGACTCCGGCGACCCCATCTGGCGTCACTTCCGCCCCATCACCCGCCGGGAGGCCTATCAGGCGGACATCACCTACGGCACCTCGGCGGAGTTCGGCTTTGATTACCTAAGGGACAACATGGTAATCGACCGCTCCCAGTGCGTGCAGCGGCCGCCCAACTACGCTATCGTCGACGAGGTTGACAACCTGCTCATTGACGAAGCGCGCACGCCGCTTATCATCAGCGCCCCGGATGCCGAGGCCACCCAGCTCTACAGGCTGTTCGCCCGCCTAATCCCCCGTCTTAAGCGGGAGGCTGACTACGAGGTAAAAGAGAAAGAGCGCAACGCCGAGCCCACCGAAAACGGCTGGGCCAATATGGAAAGTATGCTTAAAAGGGAGGGGGTGCTTAAAGGGGCCAGCCTCTACGACCCGGCCAACACCCACCTCATGCGCCACCTGAGAAACGCCCTCTCCGCCCGGGAGTTCTACAACAAGGATCGCCAGTACGTTGTTAAGGACGGCCAGATTATCATCGTAGATGAGTTCACCGGCCGCCTCATGCTGGGCCGCCGCTACTCCGAGGGCCTGCACCAGGCCATAGAGGCCAAGGAGAACGTTAAAGTTCAGCAGGAGACCAAGACGATGGCCTCCGTCACCATCCAGAACTATTTCCGTATGTATAAGAAGCTGGCCGGCATGACCGGTACCGCCCTCACCGAGGCCGAGGAGTTCCACAAGATATACGAGCTTGATGTGGTCGTTATTCCCACCAACAAGCCAATGATTCGGAATGATTACTCCGACCAGATCTACAAGGACGAGGTGTCTAAATACAAGGCGGTGGTGCGTGAAGTCAAGGAGCTTCACGATGCCGGGCGGCCGGTGCTCATCGGCACCGTCTCCATTGCGAACTCGGAGATGCTCAGCGATATGATGAAGAAGAAGGGCATCCCCCACCGTATATTAAACGCCAAGCAGCACGAGAGAGAGGCCCTCATCATCGCCACTGCCGGTGAGCCGGCGGTGGTCACCGTGGCCACCAACATGGCCGGCCGCGGTGTGGATATCGTCCTCGGCGGCCAGGAGCCGGATGACGGCGACGGGGCCAAACTTAAGGAATGGCAGGAGAAACACAAGAAAGTGGTAGCAGCCGGCGGCCTGCATGTCATCGGCACGGAACGCCACGAGGCCAGGCGCATTGACAACCAGCTCCGCGGCCGGGCCGGCCGCCAGGGCGACTCCGGCAGCTCCCGCTTCTATGTCTCGGTGGAAGACGACATCATGCGCCGCTTCGGCGGCGACCGCATCAAAGGCATTATGAACTGGGCCGGTATGGATGAGAACACGCCCATTGAGAACTCGCTGGTCAGCAAATCCATCGAGAACTCGCAGAAACGCGTCGAGGGTTACCATTTTGACATCCGCAAGCACCTGGTGGACTACGACGACGTGGTCAACAGGCACCGTGAGATTATCTATGCCGAGCGGCACAAGATACTGGCCGGCGCCGATCTGAAGGCCAACATCCTGGATATGGTCCGGGAGGAGCTTAAGGAAATCGTCGCCTCCCGCCTCCAGGGGCTTGACGCCCTTGACTGGGACCTGGACGGCCTGATAACCGAGATCGGCACCATCTTCCCCCTGCCCCCGGAAGTAAATGCCGAGGCCCTGGCCAAGCTGAGTCCGGAGGAGATTGAAGAAAGGCTGATAGGCCAGGCGGAGGCCCTCTACGAAAAGCGAGAGGCGGAGATAGGCACCCAGCACATACGCACACTGGAGCGCCTGGTTATGCTGCGCATCATCGACAGCCTGTGGTTGGAGCACCTGACGATGGTGGAGCACATGCGCCTGGAGGCCGGCTGGCAGACGCTGCGCCAGGTTCGTGCGGTGGACGCCTACAAGAACGAGGGCTTCAAGCAATTCCAGCTTTTACTTGCCACCATCAAGCACGACGTGGTGCACACCATATTCCGAGTGAAGATAGTCAAGAAGGAAGCCCCCGCCCCACCGCCACTGGTGGCCGGAGTGCCGGGCATAGCTGCTGGTGGAGCCGGCACCAAGAAGCCCTTAAAGGCCGGCAAACATGTCGGCCGCAACGATCCCTGCCCCTGCGGAAGCGGCAAAAAATTCAAGAAATGCTGCGGCCGGTGATTAGATGGCTAATGAAATGCCGCCGCTAGAAACCGGCCTCAAGTCCCCCACCTCACCCCCAGCCACCGCCAACCAGGTGATAAGCCACCTGAAGCAGGAAATCTCCGGCGGCAAGCCCTGGTACCCGGCCCTGCTGGCCGCCATCCGTTCCTGGGAGCTGGCCGAGGAAACGCACGAAGGCCGCCGCTACCGCTACCTGGTAGCCGACGAGGCGCTGGACTGGCTGCTGCTGGCGGAAAGATTGTGCCAGGCGGTGGACAACCTGCTCCCCCGCGAGGAGAAGGAGGCCCTCCTGTTTCACGGCAGGCCGCCGCTTGAGCTAACCCGGGAGCAGTTCAAAGAGCTGCTCGGCGATGCCAGGTACGGCCAGTACCTCAACTACTTCTACGGCATAACCGTCGAGGAGGCCCTCTTCCTGGCGGTACAGGAGGAGGTGCGCAAGGAGTGGCGCACGCAGGGGCTGGGCCGGGAGCGGGATGCCGCCGAGGAGACCTTCCTCCGCATTTACGGCACTGCCAGGCCGCAGCTTCTCAGCGCCTTCCGGCAGCAAACGGAACGCCCCCAGAGCGACTCCATCAGCCTGTCCGAGCTCAAGGAGTTCACCTACTGGCTTTTTAAGCACCGCCTGGAGCACGCCGACAAGGCCAGGGTAGCCAGCGATACCAGGAAGGCGCTCAAGCAGCTGGATTCCCTGGCCTGGGGCGAGTAACCGCCGCCGGCCCGGCCTGGTTCTATATCTTTAGATTTAGTCCGGGTATTGCTATTAGTTTAATAATGTATTACACTCTGGTTGGAAATAGTCTTAATACCAATGGAGGAGAGGCTGAAGATGGCTAAAATAAAGGTTCTCATTGCCGATGACCATGCCGTTCTCAGGGAGGGCATGCGCCAGCTTCTGGAACATGAAAAAGATATGGAAGTGGTCGGCGAGGCCAACGACGGCGAGGAAGCGGTAACCATGGCCGCCGAACTCAAACCGGATGTCGCCCTTATGGACATCGTCATGCCCAAGCTTAGCGGGGTGGAAGCCACCAAGCTCATCAAGAAGCAGAGCCCGGCCACCTGCGTCCTGATCCTTACGGCCTATAGCGACATCCGCTACATATTGGGGCTCTTAGAGGCCGGGGCCAGCGGCTACCTGCTTAAAAGCGCACGCAGCGATGAGATAGTGGGCGCCATCAGGGCGGTACGCACCGGCGAATCGGTGCTGGACGCTCTTGCCACCCGCAAGCTCCTGGAGAGAGTCGTCAGCCTGGCCAAAGAGGCCGGTGAGGATAAGACAAGGGCCCAGCTAAGCCCCCGCGAGATTGAAGTCCTGAGACTGGCGGCCAGGGGTATGAGCAATCAGAACATAGCCGAAAAGTTGGGGCTCTCCATGCGCACGGTGAAGGCTCACCTGTCCAACATCTTCAACAAGATGAGGTGCAGCTGCCGCACCGAGGCCATAGTCAAAGGCTTCCGGGAGGGCTACGTCAGCCTTGAAGACGTGCCCCAGGGAATAGAGCACTTTGACAAGAAATAGAGCACTATGACAAGAATAGGGTTTGATATGCCGGAAGAAGCCTATCACTACCTCTTTGAAAACGCCAGCGACGCCATCTGGATTCACAACCTTGAGGGCGATATCGTCTACGCCAACAAGGCCTGCGAGAAGCTGACCGGCTACGATAGAGACGAGCTTATCGGCACCAACATCCTCAAGTTCCTGACCTCAGACAAGTCCCACGGGACGGCCCGCGAGGTGCGGCAGCGGCTGCTCGCCGACGAGGATATAGAGCAGCCCTACGAACAGCACATTCAGAGGAAAGACGGAACGGAGAGCATCGTCCGCATGTCCACCAGCCTGCTGGTCAGCGGCGGTGAGGTCAAGGGCTTTCAGCACATCGCCAGGGATGTCACCAAGGAAAGACAGCTTCAGCGCAATATGCGCTACTATGTCCAGGAGATTATCAGGGCCCAGGAGTTTGAGAGGAAGCGCATCGCCCGCGAGCTTCATGACGATGTGTCACCCACCCTGCTGCTGCTGATTCAACGGATAGACGCCATAACGACAAGCAACCGCCTCAACCTTTCCGCCCACATGAAACAGAAGATGGAAGACCTGCGCTGCCAGTCTGTCGAGGCCCTGGAGAGCCTGCGCCGCATCGCCCAGGACCTGAGGCCGCGCATCCTGGACGACCTGGGGCTTATTCCCGCCCTGGAATGGATGGCCGATAGCCTCATCAAGAACCACGGCATTGAAGCCCAGATTGAGGTGTCGGGCCAGCAGAGGGACCTTCCCTCAGAGGTGCAGTTGCTGCTTTTCCGCATCGCCCAGGAAGCGCTGAACAATATAAGGAGGCATACGAACGCCTCCATGGCCCTGGTGACAGTGGAGTTTGGCGACGACGAGACGCTACTGTCCATCAGCGACAACGGCAAGGGTTTTGAGCCGCCGGAGAGAATGAGCGATATGGCCGGTTCCGGCAAGCTGGGTCTAGCCGGTATGCAGGAGCGGGCTCAGTTGCTGGGTGGCCGCATAAACATCAGCTCCCAGCCGGGCAAGGGAACGACAGTGACCGTCCACGTACCGGTCAAGGCACGTGCCGAACACCTGGCTTCCAGCCAGAAGGGGCTGAAATCCATTATAAACGGAATGACGGGAAGCCAGGCTAGAGGCTAGGCGGTCTCCAGCCGTTTCAGCCGCTCTATCTGCGCAGCCAGCCTGCTGCGAAATCCCTCAACCACGGATGGCGGGGCCTTGGTGGTGAAAGTATCGTTGCTCAACCTGGCCTCAAGGCGGGCCACCTCAGCCTTTACGCCGGCTATTTCTTCCTGTCGCCGTTTACTCTCGGCCTCCACGTCTACCATCGTCGCCATGGGGATGACCACTTCTGCCTCTCCCAGTACCAGCACCAGCTCGTTCTTGCCGGCTCCGGCCGGGCGCTTGCCGGCGGGGAAGGCCAGCGGCTTCACCCTGGCCAGCGCCTGTATGGCCTCCCCGTAGGGGGTGATTGAGGCGGCCATCTCACCGGCATAGACAGCCGCCTCAATCCAGCGGGCGGCGGCCACCTTGTGCTGCGCCCGCGCGTTACGGATGGCGTGGACTATTTCAATAACGGCATCAATAACCTTCTCCGCCTCAGCGTCAACATCACCGGCTACCGCCCGGGGATATTCGGCCAACATTATGGATTCGGCCTGGCTCCAGTCTGCAGGCAGCCGGCTTTTAAGGTTCTGCCACAGCTCCTCGGTGACGAAGGGCATGAAGGGATGGAGCAGGCGTAGCACCGTATCGGTAACATGCAGCAAAACGGGCAATGGCGACGGTGTCCCCTCCCCCCGGCGGAGACTCACCTTGGCCAGCTCAATATACCAATCACAGAACTGGCCCCACCAGAAGTCGTGCAGCTGGCGCAGGGCCTCGCCGAACTGGCAGTCCTCCATCAGGCCGGTGACACTGGTGATGGTACGGCTCAGGTGGCTTAGTATCCAGCGATCCTCCGGGGGCAATTCGCCCCGCCGCACCTTCATATCCACCGCCGAATCGTCAATGCTCTGTATCACGAAGCGGGCAGCGTTCCACAGCTTGTTAGCGAAGTTGCGCCCCGCCTCCAGCTTGACCGGGCTGATCTTGAAATCGTTGCCCGGCGATGTCCCCGTGGAAAGGGCGAAGCGCAGGGCGTCCGTGCCGTACTTCTCCAGGGTGTCCAGGGGGTTGAGCACGTTTCCTTTTACCTTGCTCATCTTCTCCCCCTTCTCATCGCGGACGAGGCCGTGAAGGAAGACGGTGTGGAAGGGGACGCGGCCGGTATTCTTGAGCCCCATCATAATCATACGGGCCACCCAGAAGAAGATGATGTCGTAGCCCGTCTCCATCACGGAGGTGGGGTAAAAATAATTAAGGTCCTCGGTATCATCCGGCCAACCCAGGGCGGAGTGCGGCCACAGGCCCGAGCTGAACCAGGTGTCCAGCACGTCGGGGTCTTGCTCTATGTTGAACGAGTTGCACTTTGAACAGGATTGGGGATCGTCCACCGCCACCGTTAAATGGTCGCAGTCCTTACAGTACCAGACGGGGATGCGATGCCCCCACCACAGCTGGCGGCTGATGCACCAGTCACGGATGTTCTCCATCCAGTTGAGATAGACCTTGCTGAAACGCTCTGGAATAATCTTAATCCGGCCGCTGGTCACCGCCGCAATGGCCGGCCCGGCCAGAGGTTTGGTGCTGACGAACCACTGCCGGCTGGCGATAGGCTCGATGACGGTGGCGCAGCGGTGGCAGTGGCCGACGGCGTGGCTGTAGTCCTCCACCTTCACCAGCAGGCCGTCTTTCTCCAGGTCGGCCAGCAGCGCCTTGCGCCCGGCAAAACGCCCCAGGCCGGCGTATTTGCCGGCGTTCTCGTTCAAGGTGGCATCCGAATTAAGGATGTTTATCAGGGGCAGCTTATGCCGCTGGGCGACATCAAAGTCCACCGGGTCGTGGGCCGGGGTTATCTTGACGGCACCAGTGCCGAAGGTGGGGTCAACCGCCTCGTCGGCGACGATTGGTATCGTCCGCCCGATGGCCGGTAGGACGGCCTTCTTGCCCACCATGCCCTTGTAGCGCTCATCGTGAGGGTTGACGGCCACGGCGGTATCGCCCAGGATAGTCTCCGGGCGGGTGGTGGCCACGGTTATGTATTTGCCTTTTTCTCCGGCCAGCGGGTAGCGGACGTAGTAAAGATGCCCGGCCAGCTCATTATGATCTACTTCAAGATCGGATAAAGCGGTGGCGCAGCGGGAGCACCAGTTGATGATGCGCTCCCCGCGGTAGATGAGTCCCTGCTCGTAGAGGCGGACGAAGACGGTGCGCACCGCCCGCGAGGGGCCTTCGTCCAGTGTAAATACCTCCCTGTCCCAGTCACAGGAAATGCCCAGCCGCTGGTGTTGCTGCCTGATGGTGCCGCGGCAGCTTTCGGCCCACCGCCACATCCGCTCCAGAAACTTCTCCCGTCCCAGTTCATGGCGGCTCGTGCCTTCCCTAGCCAGCACCTTTTCCACCACCACCTGAGCGGCGATGTCGGCGTGGTCCACGCCGGGCACCCAGAGGGTCGGCTCGCCCCGCATGCGATGCCAGCGCACCATTATGTCTTCCAGGGTGGCGGGCACAGCGTGGCCCAGGTGAAGCTCGCCGGTGACATTGGGCGGCGGCATTATAATAACGAAGGGCTCCTTTTGAGGATCTATATCAGGCTTAAAGTAGCCCCTGTCAAGCCAGAACCGGTACCATTTGGCCTCAACCTCGCCCGGCTGGTAGGCCTTGGCCATCTCTTCCTGCGCCATTCACACCCCTTTGTGATTTAGTTAACAACCTCATCCCAACAGCCCCGCCACACTGTCCAGAACCTTATCGGCGACTTCCCGCTTAGTTAACAGGGGCAATTTTCCTTCCTTGCCCTCTTTATCTATAATGGTTACTTTGTTGGTATCGGCGCCGAAGCCGCTCTGTTTATCCGTGATGTCGTTGGCCACGATTAAATCTAATCCCTTTTCCGTTAGCTTGTGGCGGGCGTTGGCTATCATGTCCTCACTCTCGGCGGCGAAGCCCACCTTGATGAAATTGCCGCTGATACCGGCCAGTATATCCGCCGTTCCGGTCAGCTCCAGAGTCAGGCCGGCGGCGTCCTTCTTGATTTTGCTTTTGGCGGCTTCTTTGGGCCGGTAGTCGGCCACGGCGGCGGCCATAATCAGGGCATCGGCGGCGGCAGTCGCCTTTTTTACCGCCCCTTCCATCTCTTTGGCTGTCTCCACCGGAGTAACCTCAATACCGGCCGCTGCCGGTGGGCCTGCGGTGGTAATCAGGCTGACGATTGCCCCCCTGTCCCTGGCGGCCTCGGCCAGGGCATTACCCATCTTGCCGGAGGAGCGGTTGCCTATATAGCGCACCGGGTCTACCGGTTCCCTGGTGCCGCCGGCGGTAACCACGATACGCCGCCCGGCCAGGTCTCCCTTTTTGCCTAGCACCTGCGCTACCGCGCCCAGTATTTCCTCCACGCTGGCCAGGCGACCGGCGCCTTTCTTACCGGTGGCCAGGCGGCCATAGTCGGGGCCGATGAAGGTGAAATCCCTCTTCTTGAGCTTTGCTATGTTCTCCTGGGTGACCGAGTTCTGGTACATATTTACGTTCATGGCCGGGGCGATGACCACCGGCGCCGTAGTGGCTAGGACGGTGGCCGTCAGGATACTGCCGGCCAGGCCGCCGGCCAGGTGGGCGATGACATTGGCCGTAGCCGGAGCGATGACGACTATATCAGCCGCCTCGGCCAGGGAGACATGCTCAATGCTGAACTCGGAGTTTAGCTCCCACATGCTGGTTACCACAGGCCGCCCGGTTACACCGCGCAAGGTGAGCGGGCTTACAAAACGGGTGGCCGGCTCGGTCATAATAACCTCCACCCTGGCCCCCGCCTGCGTCAACCTGCTGGCCAGGTCGGCAGCCTTGTAGGCGGCGATACTGCCGGTGACGCCCAGGACGACTGTCTTATTAGCTAGCATCAATTTCTCACGTCAGGCCCTATTCATATTGTAGATAAGCCGCAGCCCGGTTAAGGTCAGTGTCGGGTTGACGGCGTCAATAACATTGGTCTCGGCGGCAATCAACCCGGCATAGCCGCCGGTGGCCACCACTTTCGTCCTGGCTCCCAGTTCCTTCTGGATGCGGGCCACCATCCCCTCTACGAGGCCGACATAGCCGAAAACAGTCCCCGATTGCATGGCGCTTATGGTGTTGGTGCCGATGGCTTTCTGGGGCTTTACCAACTCTATCTGGGGCAGCATGGCCGCCCTCTCAAACATGGTCTCGGCAGCGGCGGCGATTCCGGGGGCGATGGCCCCTCCCAAGTATTCACCCTCCGCGGAGACGGTGTCAAAGGTGGTGGCCGTGCCCAAGTCTACGACGATAACCGGCCCCTTGTAGAGATGGTGGGCAGCGGCGGCGTTGACGATACGGTCTGCGCCGACCTCACGGGGGTTGTCCATGCGGATGCTGACCCCGGTCTTGATGCCGGCCTCCACCACCAGTGGCTTTATAGCAAAATATTTCTCCAGAAGGGCGCTGAACACGGCCGTCAGCGGCGGCACGACACTGCACATAGCCGCCATATTTATATCGGTGGTCTCCAGCTTGCGGCTTTGCAGCAGATCAAGCAGCAAGGCGGCGTACTCATCGGCGGTGCGATGGATGGCCGTGGCCAGGTGCCAGTCGGCCCGCAGCTTGTCGCCTGCAAAGACGCCCAGGGTGGTCTCGCTGTTACCTATATCAATGACCAGCAGCATCGTTCGCGTCATCCCGCCTTCATTCTCTTGATAGCCCGCGGCAGTACCGGCAGCAGGTCACTGGCCGTCATGCCGGCATCGCCTAGCTCGGCCCGCACCATATCGCCGGCGGCGGCATGCAGATAGACACCGGCAGCGGCAGCATCAAAAAGGGGCAGCCCCTGAGCAACCAGGCCGGTGATTACCCCGGCCAGGACATCGCCAGTGCCGGCCGAGGCCAGCCCGGCGTTGGCGGCGGCGCTGATTCGGCAACGGCCGTCCGGGGCGGCGATAACGGTATAGGCCCCCTTCAGCACTATCACCTTGCGCCACCTGGCCGCCATCTGCCTGGCCACGCCCATCCTATCCTTTTGTATCTCTTCTACACCAAGCCCGGTCAGCCGCGAAAGCTCGCCGAGGTGTGGAGTGAGTATAGCATCATAGGTAAGCCTGCGCCACCAGTCCCTCACCCCGGCCAGGGTGTTCAGGGCATCGGCGTCAAGCACCAGCCCCGTTGGCGGCTTAAGCCCGTCCAGCACATCCATTATAAAACCCTTTACCGTCCCCGCCTGGCCCAGCCCGCAGCCCATTAGCAGCACATCATAGCTGCCTGCCTGCGCCAGCACCTCCGCGGCCGCCTTCCGGGATACGGTCCCGGGAGCGTCCTCCGGCAGGGGCAGGTGGGTGACCTCGGTCAGTTTAGCGGCCAGGATAGGCTGAATGCCCTTGGCCGTGGCCAGCGTCACCAGCCCGGCGCCGGTTCTAACAGCGCCGGAGCAGGCCAGGTAGGCGGCGCCGGGGTAGTTAGTAGACCCGGCGGCTACCAGTACCCGCCCGAAGCTCCCCTTGTGGGCCTCGGACGACCGCGCCGGTAATACCGACTTCACCCACTCTGCGGTGATAAGTTCGGTGGCTAATGGCTCCGTCAGCGCAGGCGGTATGCCGATATCTACCACCGCTATCTCACCGGCGGCCCCGGCGCCGCCGGTGCTGTACAAGCCCAGCTTGGGCAGGCCCAGGGTGATGGTATGGTCGGCAGGCAGATAGGCAGTATCCAGGGCACCGTTATCTGCATTCAAACCGGTGGGTAAATCAACAGCGATTATTGTAAGCCCCGGCCTGTCTTCCCTGGCGGCGGCCGTCCGGCGCAGCACATCGGCAAACTCACCGCCGAGGGGGCGGCTCTGCCCGGTGCCGAAAACGGCGTCTATGACGACATCTGCCTCCGCCAGCCACCGGCCCAGCCCCTGGCGGTCTTCGTCCCGGCCGGCCTCTAAGCAGGTAAGGCGGCTCTTAAGGGCCTGTTTTAGCCTGGCGTCAGCGGCCGGTCTCCGGCCCAGGAGATAGAGGCTGACCTTCTCGCCGCAGTCTTGCAGATGGCCGGCAGCCACCAGGCCGTCGCCGCCGTTGTTGCCCGGCCCCACCAGTACGACAATGCTGCGGCCGCCGCCATTCCCTAGAAAACGCTCCACCGCCTCCGCCACGGCCCGGCCGGCATTCTCCATGAGAGCGTCCGTTGATAAGCCGCCCTCCTGGCACTGTTTCTCCAGGAGGCGTATCTCCGCCGAAGTCACAATCTTCACCATAGTATGGTAGCAACCGGCCAGCCTGCGGTCAACAGGCGGCCAGGTTGTCCAGCAGCCGGGTCATGGCCTGCCAATGCGTCCCCCGCCAGTAGATGCGCCGGCAGGCGGGGCATTCCCTGTAATAATCCTGCGTCTTGAAGACGTACTGCGGCACCCGCCCCGCCACCTGCTGCCGGCTCCTCTCCTCAAGCGGCTGGTTATCTTCCAGGCAGAGGCTGAAGGGACGGTGGCGGCTCTCTAGCTTAAGCGCCCGCACGACCCGGCAGATCTGCTCATCGGGCTGTTCGGTCTCAAGCAGTATGACTTTGAGGCGGCCGGTATTCACCAACCGCTGCTCCATAATCCCCCTGTCCCTGGTGAGGATTACCCTGTTTTCGGCAAGTGCTGTGGCCACCAGGCCGGAGTCATCGCCGCCCTTGTAAAACAGGGTATCGTAGCCCATCATTCTCAGGTAGCGGGCCAGCTTGCCTACATTGTGGTCTACGATAAACCTGGGAGCGTCCATCGCCCACCCCCACGGCTAGAGTTCAAGCTCCCAGCCCTCACCAGCCAGCTCAATTGAGCAGTCCAGCTCGACGGCCAGGGCGGCAATCTCGGCCTCAATCTCTTTCTCCAGGTCGGGGTTCATATGCACCGTCAGCACCCTGGGCAGGTAGCCGTTTATCTCCCTGAAACCAATAAGCTCATCGCGCAGCAGGTCAGGGGTAAGGTGCTTGGACTTCCGGCCAAAATCAGTGTATCTGCTGGAGGCGGTAACCTCTATTATCAGCAGCTCCGGGGAGATATGCCGCCAGCATTCCGCAAGGCCGGGGCCGGTATCGCCACTGTAGAATAAGGACCGGCCGGCGGCCGAAGTAAGCTGGTAGCCGACAGTGGGCACGGCATGGTTTGTGGGCACGGCGATAACGCCATAACCCTCAATGGCCATCTCCTGATAAGGCACAACGGGATGAAACCTGACCGCCGGTTGCCCCTTCGGCGTCTCCAGGAACCTGGGGTAGAGCTGACCGTTGAGCAGGTAGTTCGCCAGGGCTTCCCGGACGGAGGCCGTGGCGTAGATATCCACGCCCGACTCCCTGAGATAGAAGTTCATGGCCAGCATGGGTATGTCCCGGATGTGGTCGTAGTGGGAGTGGGTCAGCAGGACGACCTTCAGACCGAGTTGCTCGTCGAAAGTGAGGCCGCCGGTCAGGCCGCCGGCGTCCAGCGCCAGCCGGCCGTCAACCACTATGCTCAAGAGCCTGGTCGTCTTTGATTCCGTGTTGTGCGCCCCCAGGAAGCGGATCTTCATCGTCCCTCCGGTTTTTTAGCGGTTAATCGGCGACGGCAAAAGGGTTGAAGTTGGTCTGGTAGTCGTAAGCGTCAACGGCGTCCTTGCCCTTCAGGTACTTTACGGCGGCGTAGGTGAAGGGAGTGGCGGCGACCTCAATGGCCGTCTTGGCCAGCCAGTGGTAGAGGATAATCACCGGCGCAAAGGCGGGCGTGCCGGCGAAGGCCACCGTTATGAAGATGGCCGAGTCCAGCCCCTGGCCGACCACCGTAGAGCCAATAGTACGCGTCCACAGCCAGCGCCCTTTCGTCCATACCTTCATCCTAGCCAGTATATAGGAGTTGGCGAACTCGCCCACCAGATAACCGGCGAACGAGGCCAGCAGGATGCGCGGCACGTAGCCCAGGATGGTCTCGTAGGCGGCCTGACCCTCCCAGAGAGAGGCCGACGGTAGCAGCCCCCCCAACCAGACGAAGGCGACGAAGATAAGGTTGCAGACAAAGCCCAGCCAGATGACGCGGCGCGCCAGGCGGAAGCCGTAGACCTCAGTTAGGATGTCACCGAAGATATAGCTTAAGGGAAAAACGATTATGGCCGCCGGCAGTACCACGGAGCCAAAATCCACCAGCTTGACGGCGATGAGGTTGGCCGTAATAAGGGTGGTGACGAAAACGGCGGCGATGACGACGAACCTGTAAGAAACGTTCATATGACCCAGCGGCTTACATCAGATAACACGGAGACGGCGTAAGATAAAGAGGATGCCGCCGATAATGGCGGCCATCATAATGACCACGAAGATGAAGGCGAAATCCGAATCCTGAAACGGCAGCGTGATGTTCATCCCGTAAATACTGGCGACGACAGTGATGGGCAACAGGACGATGGCTATCACCGTCAGCAGGCGGATCACCTCGTTGGTGCGGTGTGAGGACAGCGAGTCATAGGTTGAACTCAAGCCTTCGATAATCTCCTTATACTCGTCCAGGGCGTCCCATATCTTGTCCATATGGTCTATAACATCACCGAAATATACGGACATATCCCGGTCGCTGAAGCGGCGCACCCTGGGCTCCAGGCCGCCGATAACGGCCCGCATCGGCCATACTATGCGACGGAAGGATATAACATCCCGCCGCAGCATGGAGATTTCCCGGACGGTGTCCTTCTTCTGGCTGGAGAAGATCTCGTCCTCAACCTCCTCAACGTTAAACATCATCTTGTTGGTGATGGGAATGGAGTAGTCCACAAGCCTGTCGACAATGCGGTAAAGCAGGAAACCGGAACCGGAGCCGAAATGCTGCTGGCAGAACTCATCCTTAATCTGGCACTCGCGGAACAGCTTGACCAGCGGCTTGAGCTCGCCGCTGTGCAGGGTAATCAAGTAGTTCTTGCCGATGAATACCGATAGCTGGCTGGAGGTCGTTACCCGCAGCTCTTTATTGAAGATGGGAAAGTGCAGCACCAGGAAAAGATAGTCCTCGTACTGATCTATCTTGGGGCGCTGCTGCCGGCTGAGGACATCGTCCAGGTCCAGGGGATGGAAGGGGTAGTGCTCGGCCAGGTACTTGGTTTCCTTCTCCGTGGGCCGTTCTATATTTATCCAGGTGAGCTTGCCCCAGGTCAGCGTCTTAATATTCAGTTCCGCCTTCTTCTCATCTGGTGTGATGGCCATAGCGACGCCGTCCTTGCCGTAGCTCAAAATTTCCCTATTCTAGCACATTTTTAGCTTAATAACACCCGATTTGCTATAATTTAGGTATGGAAAGGCCTCCGTTAGGACACCGTATCCGCCTCAGAATCAAGAGGGCGCTGGGTATGAACGTCATCCTGTGCGACAGCTGCCGCTGGAACTGGCGCGGCGCCTGCCGCGTGCCGGAGCGGCCCAATGTAACCTACTGCCGCGAATACGAGAAGCGCTGAGCACCGCTGCCGATAAGCCTACTTGTACTCGTAGAAGCCCTTGCCCGTCTTGCGCCCCAGCCAGCCGGCGGTGACCATCTTCCTAAGAAGTGGCGGGGCGGCATACTGCAAGTCCTTGGACTCCTCGTACATCACGTTGGCCACGAAGAGAAGGGCGTCCAGGCCGATGAAGTCACAAAGGGCCAGCGGTCCCATCGGGTAGTTGAGGCCCAGCGCAATGGCGGTGTCTATATCCTCCCTGGTGGCCAGGCCCCTGTCCAGCATGCGGGTGGCGTTCAGTAGATAAGGCACCATCAGGGTGTTGACTATGTAGCCGGGGGAGTCCCTGGCGACAACCACCGTCTTGCCCAGCGACTGGCCGAAGGCCTTGCCGACATCCATGGTTTCGTCGCTGGTGGCAATGGTATTAACCACCTCCATCAGCTTCATCACCGGCGCCGGGTTGAAGAAGTGCAGCCCCAGCACCATGTTGGGCCGGCCCGTGGCCATGGCTATATCTATGATAGACAGCGACGAGGTATTGGTGGCCAATATTGCTTGCGTCGGGCAGATTTTATCCAACTCGGCAAAGAGCTGCTTCTTAAGCTCCATATCCTCAATAGCGCTCTCAATAGCCAGGTCACAACCGGAGAAATCCTCCAGCCGCTGTGTGTATTTGATTCTGCCCAGCACCGCTTCCTTCTCAGCTTCCGTTATCTTGTCCTTGCTGACGCTGTGGCTGAGAAAGCCATCTATCTGAGCCAGGGCCTTCTGGGCCTTTTCCTCAGTCCGGGAATAGCCCAGCACCTGATAGCCGGACTGGGCGCAGAGCTGCACTATACCGGAGCCCATCACCCCCGTGGCGCCAACAACACCAACTTGTTTAATTTCCATATAGTTCCCCTTCCCGCTACTTAGCTTTGTAGACGGGTTTTCTTTTTTCCATTACCACAACGGTGAAAGTCTAACAAAAGCCTGAGGCCAGCGTCAAGGCTGATGACCGGTAGTATTAGTTCTTTGGTACAATATCCTCTATGCGATAATGCTTGGTTAAAACTGGGCACGATAGCGGATTGGCGCAAGCTACGAGGGAGAGCTGTCAAGCCTGTCGTGGAATAGCTGCTCGACGGCTTGGTAACCATCAGCAATGCCGAGGTAGCCATATACTGCGACGACGAGGTAGAGACTTACTCCTAGAGGGCGATTACCTTCCCCGCCTTGAGCATGGTATCGGCCAGGGTGTACATATTGGAGATACTGCCCACCGCCAGGTTTTCCGTTAATTTCAAGCGCGAAAGACAGGTGCCGCAGGCCATAATCTCCACCCCCTGGCTCTCCAGCTGCCGCAACTCCCCCAGCACCGCCGAGCCTTCAGCCACCAGCTTGACGCCGCTATTCATAAATATTATGCTCTCCGGCCTCTCTGTCAGGCCACCCAGCGTATTCAGAAAGCTGTGCATCAGCAGGCTGCCCAGCGGCTCACCCCCCTGCCCCAGGAACTCTGCTGAAATAAACAGTACGGTGCCAGCGTCCGCTATCTTCGTCATTTTTGCCTCCGTCAGTTCGTCTTTACCTACGGATTTCCGGCCATAAGGGCCGCTCCCAGGGCACCGACCAGCTGCGGCTGCCCGGGGACGGTAATATCAACACCCAGTTTATCACCCAGCAACCGCTTGAGACAGCCATTGCGGGCGGCGCCGCCGGCGAAGACGACCCTCTCCTTGAGCCCCACCCGGCGCACCATGACAGCCACGCGGGTAGCCACCGCCTGGTGCAGAGCCTGGGCGATGGCGGAAGCCTCCTCCCCGCGGGCGATGAGAGAGACGACCTCCGATTCGGCAAAGACAGTGCACAGGCTATTAATGGTAACGCTTCCGGAGGCGGTAAGAGCGAAACCGCCCAACTCGCCTATCTCAAGCTCCAGGGTAGCGGCCATCACCTCCAGAAAGCGGCCGGTGCCGGCGGCACAGCGGTCGTTCATCTCAAAGCGGCGCACCCGGCTGTTTTCGTCCAGGGCGATGGCCTTGGAGTCCTGGCCGCCGATGTCAATCACCGTGCCGCAATCCGGGTAGAGGTGGCCGGCGCCGCGGGCATAGGCGCCAATCTCGGAGACCAGGTCCCCACCCAGCACCGGCGCCACCAGGTGGCGGCCATAGCCGGTGACCACGAGCCGCCGGTAGCTTTTTCCGGCCAGGAGCTGCCGGCAGCGCTCAAGTGGCCGGATGCCGGTATCCACTACGGCCGAGTCCACCACCCCGCCGTCATAAAGAACCAGGGCGACAGTCCTTGAGCCGACATCCAGCCCGGCGCTGTTCAAGCCCCTATCACCTCAAGGAAAGCGTCTATACGCGTCCTCAGCTGACCGGCGTCCTCGTCGCTGTAGTCCGTCTCTATGCGTAGCAGGGGGATGCCCGCCTTCTCCAGGGCCTTCTCCACCAGGGCTGCCTCGTTGGCGTAGGTGTGGCAGAACTGGAGGTTGTAGTGCACCACGCCGTCCGCCTCATATTCCCTGGCCAGCCGGACTATATCCTCAATACGGCCCTCATTGGGGGTAAAGCAGGCGCAGTTAATCTTCATATAGCGCCCGGCGATGGCCGTAAGCTGCTCATCAAGACCGCCGCCGTTTTCCGGCACTAGGTCACTGAAGTTGCGTGTGCCGATGCAGGACTCCTCGCAGACGACGGCCGCCCCAGCGCTCTCAATAAGGTGGTGCAGCTTCCAGTTGGGGATGGCCATGGGGCTGCCGGAGATGAGGATGCGGGGGACATCGGACGGGAAAACGCCCTCGCCGGCGGCGACACGCTTGTCCAGCTCATCGCAGAGGGCATTAATCTGCTGCGTGTTGCGGTCAACATCATCGTAGAAAGAAACCTGGCTCACCAGCAAGGCGTCCTTGCCGCTTATGGGCACCGGCCGCTTCTTCCGCAGGTTATACAGGCGCTGCAGTGCCCGCCTCCTGGCGTTCACCCTCTTCGTAGCCTGAGCCAGGTTAGCGGCGGTAATCCGGTTGCCGGTAAGCTCCTCGATGACATCCTTCAGGCCGGCCACCTCGCCCTGCCACAGGGCGCGGGATAGTGCCGTTTTCTTATGGGGCACCTCCATGACATGTACCGGGTGCCGCTCGGCCAGGATTTCGAACATCTTCTTCTTGCCGTCGCAGGTAGTCTCACCGATGATGAGATGGCTGGTCTGCACATAGGGACAGGTGCGCCCCAGCTTGAAGCCAAAGGAGGACTTTATCAGAGCGCAGGTATTGCGCGGTAGCACCTCTTCAGCAACCGGTACGGAGAACTGGGTACCGGCGCAGAGGCCGACGGGGATGGCCCCGGCCGCCCAGCAGAGCTCCTCGGGGACGAAGACGCAGTAGGTGCCCACCACCTTGCCGCCTTCCTTGGCGTGCTGCCTTAGCTCATGCACCCGGATGCCGTGGATATCGCCGACGACGAAATCAAAGAAGGCCATACCCTCCGGGCGGCCCTGCTGTGAAAGATATATATCCTGGTAAATGGGCCCCAGGGCATTTAAGAGGGTGTCATGCTGCTTGAGGTCTATATCCAGTTCGGCCCACATCTGGCGGTTTTCAGCGGTCATTTAATAGCTCCTTTAATAGTTTTTAGCCAACAAAAAAAGCGACGGTCAAAGAGACGACCATCGCCTGTTGGCCTAACTACCAGGGTATACTAGGGCATATTACCTCCGGGGCAATCAGTCAGCGCTGCCTGGAGGCGGTCGCTCTTCGAGCAGAGGAGTGCAGAACCTGCACTCAGCCTTGCGGCTCAAGCTCAGTTACAGTACAGACGAAGCATCCAGGCCATCCGCGGTCACCCCCCTTTCGTTTGACAATAGGATTGCGGGATTATACAATAGCCCCGGCCCGGAGTCAAATAGCGGCCGGCCGCCAGGGCAGCGTAGCTCAGAGGCAGAGCAGGGGACTCATAAGCCCTTGGTCGCAGGTTCGAATCCCACCGCTGCCACTATGTAAAGCAGATAGCCACAATGGGAGCCTTTTCGAGCTCCCTTTGTTATTGTGCCTCAGACCCTGCCATTCCCCTTAAACAGTTTCACTTTATCTTGTTACGGATGATCATTTCAGTTTACTTGCAAGATCATTCGATGCCGCTTGCACCACAAGCCAACTGATGTCGCAAGTATCTTTGTCTGGGGAGGCGCCACTTATCATTTGCTGGTACGAATGAATAAGATTCCGGAAATCGCGGAGCGAATGAGAGAACTTTTTTACGTCAAGGCCTATCCACTCTAGGTTGTGGCACACATTGATCATTTCAGCTCTTTCCAGCGTATATCACCTAAAGTATCATGCCCGTGTGCCTGTGTTGGATCAGTCTTGCCCGCCTCACCACGCGTTGCACAGATATAATAGACCCTAACTCCCGCAGCAGCATATTGCGTTAGGGTACCCCCGACCCCATATGTTTCATCGTCCGGGTGTGCTCCAACGAAAACCAGCGTTTTTTGTGTATCCATTATGTCTTCAGCCAACTCTTTCGCATAATACTTCCACCGTTCTGGCTTATCAACTGTTCACCTCAATTGTTCATAATATAGATTATGGATACCATATACGTTCTTGACACCCCCCAAAATAGTAGTACAATCAACATTGGCGTATGGAGGTGCAGGCATGAGTATTTCAGGTGATTTACACGAATTTAACCCAAGAAATGTAAGTGAAGCCCCCATTGGCAAGGGTGTCTATTCTCTACACAAGGCTGGAGAAACGATTTACATCGGCAAAGCCGAAGGTGATGGTGGTATCAGGGAAATACTACAGGCTCATATGCGAATGGTGGAAAGGCACTGCACCAAACAGGCTACTGGATATCGTTATGAACTTAATCGTAATCCTGCTGAAAAGGAGGAGGAGTTACTACTAGAATATAGATATGCTCATGGACAATTTCCACTATGCAATGAAGATTCAGTTGATATTTGAGAAACCTATTACCATGCAATTGCACACTATAGCGGCTCAAATCAAACATAGCTGGCTTTTCCGCAATTTCCAGGCATTGAACAATCGATGAATTGGTTACTGCTTTTCTTATCTAGTTGAGTGATGGATTCCGGAGGTGGACATCTTGAGTAAATGGTCCCAGAAGCTCGACGCCTATCTTGCCGTGACAAAACTGTCAAAGAAGCAGCTCGCCTTAGAACTGGGTATCTCAATCAATACCTTGGGGAAATGGTGGAGAGACAGAGAACCATCACCAGAACATGCGACTAAAATACGACAGTTACTTCATGAGAACAATTCAACCACGATGACCATATCCGATAACAACTCTGCTTCACCGGGAAGAGAAACCGACAGTGATGAGGTGGTAACTAGGCAACTTCCGACGGAATCCCCAAAACAAGGAGAGCGCTACGAAAACAGGACGGCGATCGTATCTCTTCTCCGCACTATATGCCCATTCTGCGAACACGCCGTCGGCAGATTTCAGAATTGCGCATATTGCGGGCAACATTTCGTGTGGGCTAATGTACCCGTGGACAAATTATTATAAGCCCAACGAGCTGCCACTATGTAAAGTAGATAGCCACGAGGGGAGCCTTTTCGGGCTCCCTTTGTTATTGTGCCCCCATACCCTTTACTAATTTCATATAAGGCCCTACTTGGCCAACCTGTGGCCTTAGAATCCCATTGTGCAGCTTAGCTTTGAAAAGACTTGCTTTACTCGTGGGAATATGTAAACAGTGTGTGTAGGCCAAGGGAGTGGTAGGAAGATGGTCGGTACGACAGCGAGTGGGATAGACGAACAGTTTGAGATGTTCCGGTGCTCCAAATCTCTTGTTCAGTTGGTAGTGGAGATTAGATTCAAATGGATTTGGATCTTGTGTGCTGGGAAAATTGGCGATTAGGGTAGGTTGTCATAGAAAGAGCCCTGTTCCTCGGATAATCTATTTATCTATTTGACATGGCTGCCATCACAGAAGGGCTTATTGGAGCTTTTACCGCAACGACAAAGTGTAACGCGATTACGAATTTCGTAAACACTACCATCAGCAGATTCAACCGGAATCCCACCTCGCACCCAGATTGGGCCTCTCATGCCTTTCTGTGGATCTTCAACCACGCCGATGGATGGTTCAAATTTAGGTTCAATGTCTTTCCCATTCTTGTCCCAAACCACTAGGCGGCCAGAGGGGCAGTTTCCAGCCTCTTCTATAGCAATTCTCTTAGCCTCCGAGTCCTCAGATTGCTCCGTAAGGTTCCAGATTCCACCAGCCCGTTCGCAAAAACGAGCAGAGGCACAAAGTTCCACTGCATCGGTTAATTCTAAAGCTGGTCCATCGATCCTCTCGACTTGATTAATATAAGGCTCTCGGCGAGCCGTCTCGGTGCCATCGAAATTGACTTTATTGTGTGTTCCATCGCAAAACGGTTTGTTCTTAGACCGTCCACAGCGGCAAAGAGCGTAGTTATCCTTTGACGGGCATTTCTGACCTTCACTCCACTTATAGGAATCCCCCGCGGCGTCAATGCCAATTATCTGCTTTGTGAGAGGAATTCCTCCCGAAACAAGATATGGGCCATCCTTGCTTACTCTTACTCTGGGTCCATCATGCAATGATTGATTATTCATAAACTACCTTACCTTTAGTGTGAATGTACTCCACGCCAGGGACACAGTCAATAGGATTATTAATTCTTCCTTATTGTTCTTACTCCCTCAAAGCTGGTCGCTCAGCTTTGAGAGCGAGCGGACCTTTTTATTGTTGCTGGTACGCCAATCCCATTCAACAATAATGAGGATATGCATTTGGAAAGATGCCTGCTCCAAAACGGCGTTCCTTCCATACTAGCGAAACCAGTGGTAGAATTCACCTAATTAAAAGGACTTGTATTTGGAGCACAACGTTTGAGGCTCTATGTAAACCATGCCATGGTCAGTCTCAAGGCAACAATGGCCTACCACGGAACACCGCTGGACAATCATCACGATGTTCATTCATAGCATCCCAGGTAAAATCGTTACCTAATTACAGGAACTTATAGAGAATAAAGGAACGTTTTTGGGGGGCAGGTCAGCCGAAGAGGTTTCTTGGAATACAATGAGGGGCTCCCTAGGGAGCCCCTCATTTGTTTTTACCTTATACGGTAAAGCTGTGTCTTCTGTTTAGCCGCCATTCCTTGTTTTCTGGAAACAGGGGCTGCAGTAGACTGGTCTGCCATCACGCGGCTCAAAGGGAACTTCAGTATCCTTGCCGCACTGGGCACAAACAGCGGGGAACATCTGCCGTGGTGAACCGTAGCCACCACCACCGCCAGAACGCTCTGTCTTGCGCGCCTGACGGCAGGAAAGACAGCGTTTCGGCTCGTTGGTGTAGCCTTTAGAGGCGAAGAATTCCTGTTCCTCGACGGTAAAGGCAAAAGTAGCACCACAGTCAACACATTGGAGTGATTTCTCTGTGTAACTCACTGGATGACCTCCTCTCTTCTAAGTAGTTGGTTAGAGCTATGGTCATCCAGGACTTGAGCATTCTAGGGATGAATCGTGTGTATTGAACCAAGTTAATTGACAACCTTACTAAACCACCGAGCGTATTATACACAAAAATAGTCAACTACGCAACCTCGGCTTTTCTGCTGCTGGCTGCGAGAGCAACCAGGCCATTAAAGGCCTAGCTGACCTACCCCCATTAGTTGCGCCAGTTCTTGTGTTAGACTCGCGTAATAATAAGGGGGCAGTAAATGGCCAGGAAGGCTTACGCTCCCGAGCAGATATCAACACCACTGATGTAACGACACTTGAAGCAGTGGCTTTCTGGGTATCAGCCTGAAGGTGGCAATGTCTGGGGAATCAACAAGTGGGGTATTACCGCCATGCTGAGACGCCTGGAGAAGAGGACGGGTATTACCTGTAATCCCCATACCTTCAGAAGAACCTTTGCCTGCCTCTTACGAAAAGCAGGGCTGGATACCATGACCATTAAGGACCTGGGGAGGTGGGAATCAATAGAGATGGCGCAGAGGTATACCAGGTCTATTACCTTTCAGGATTGTATGAGGATGTATAAAGAGGTAGTTGATTAGAGACTGTGAGGGTTAGAGGTTTTTAATCACAAACTATAGAATAGTGGCTAACTCTATTGACTACCTTTTCCCTACTTTCTATACTAACAAGACAGTGCTAATCTTATTATTTGTGAAATACGCGATTGTTCGCTAGACTTATTAAGATACCAGATGATTACAAAGGAGAAGCGATTGATGCGGGGACCTATTACACTAGCTAAACAGGCTAAAGGCATCTTGCAGACCGAGGGATTAGCTATCCTCCTCAAGAAGATTCTTATTTCCCTAACCCGTTTTAAATATGAAAGCCATCTTCTGTTTGAGCACGCTTTGGAAGAGGGAGAGGACGTCAAGGAGTTCTACATAGGCCTCTCGGCGGTGGGCGCCAAGAAGAGCTACCGGGCGGTGAAACACTACAAGAGGCGGAAGAGATGGCTATAAAGGGAGACTACTTCGACGGATTTGAGGTGATGTCCGCCTGGGAAAGAGAGCACTATCTCAACCGGCGGCTATCCCGGACGATAAAACATGCCTATAAGCACGCATCGGCGGCGACAGATATCCTGGACAAGGTACGCGTAGAACCCGCTGAGATTAAGACGATTAAAGACCTGGAGAAGCTGCCCATTACCCGCAAGGCGGATCTGATAGAGGGCCAGGAGAAGAATCCCCCCTACGGCGGTTTCCTGGCCGTGCCTCCGCAGGATGTAGAGCGCATATTTATCTCCCCGGGGCCGGTCTACGAGCCGCTCCACTCCAGCCGTATTAAGTGGTTCGCCAGGGCCTTCTACGCCGCCGGCTTCAGGAAGGGCGACATCGTCATCAACACCTTTACCTATCATATGTCCCCCACCGGCATCCTCTTCCACGAGGCCATCAAGGACTGCGGCGCCACCGCCATCGCCATGGGCACCGGCCACACCAAAATCCAGGTTAAGACCATGCTTGACCTGGGTGTTACCGGTTTCGTCGGCACACCCAGTTTCCTGTTAGCCGTCATTAAGAAGGCGGAGGAGATGGGCCATGACCTGGGCGAGGATTTCTCCCTCAAGAGGGCCTGGTTCACCGGTGAGATGCTGACCCCTTCGCTCAGAGAGGTGTTTGAGCAGCAATACGGGTTGCTTACCTTCCAGGCCTACGCCGTCACCGAGCCCGGCGGCTGCCTGGCCTACGAATGCTCCGAGCACAAGGGCATGCACTTTATGGATGACTACATAATAGAGATAGTAGACCCCCGGACAGGACAGCAACTGGGCCCCGGCGAGGTCGGCGAGGTTGTGGTCACCCCCATCCACAACAAGACATGGGGCTTAATCCGGTTCGGCACCGGCGATATATCGTCATACACGAACGAACCCTGCCCCTGTGGCCGCACCGCCGCCAGGTTGACCGCCATCCTGGGCCGCAGCGACGATACCGTCAAGGTAAGGGGTATGTTTGTCGTCGGCCGGCAGGCGTCCCAGGTATTCGCCGACTTTACTGAGATTGACCGATTCCAGATAGTGATTGAACGCCCGGCGCGGCGCGACGAGATGACCTTCCGCGTTGAGCTCAAGGAGAAGACAGTCAACAGGGACAAGCTGGCCACCAGCCTGAACAAAAGTTTTCAGAGCGTCTGCTTGCTACGGGCGGACACCATCGAGTTCGTCCCCCCGGGGACCATCGGTAAGAAGGAAAAGCCGCTGGTTGACCGGCGCATCTGGCGTTAAGCCGGGACCTCTTGACCTATGTAAGAATCCCAAAAAGAACATGAGAACAATAAAAGAGCTGAATAACCTGATTTTCTATGGGCTATTTCAGAAAGAAATCAAACTGAACTAAGAAGTCAAGGGGTAATACAGGAGGGAGTCACATGAACGAGCAGTCCGTTATCCACACCGAGGGTCTCACCAAGCACTATGGAGATGTCCGTGCCGTGGTGGACCTGGACCTCGACATCCAAGCCGGCGAGATATTCGGATTCCTCGGCCCGAACGGCTCCGGCAAAACGACCACTATCCGAACCATACTCGATGAGATAAGGCCGACGGCAGGACGGGCCTCGATTCTTGGGCTGGATACCCACGACAAAGCCGTGGAAATCCGCAGG
>DAOUZU010000069.1 GCA_030665535.1 Dehalococcoidia bacterium | reverse complement strand
AGAAGCTCCGGGGTTTACCGCCTCAACAGGACTGATTATGGAGGTAGCTACAAATACCAGGCTGACCACCGTTGCCAGTAGCACCGGCGAAGCGATAGTTATACTCCTAAGCCAATCCCTTGAATTACTTGGCATTTGCTTGAACCTCCGGATGGTTAGCTTCTCCTTCAGACGCCGTTATTATACACCTTTCAACGGCAGGTGGTCAAGCTAAAGGGCGCCTTCGGCAGCGGGCTACGCCTTGAGTTCTCTAAGCAGGTGGGCACATATATCCCGGGATAATTGCAGCGGCGGCATCTGAAACAGGAAGCTGTGCAAGGGAGAAAGGGAGATATAGCCCTGCTCTATGGCCCATATATCGGTACCCCGGTTGGCGGTGGTGCTCAGCTTCTGACGCACCAGCCAGTAGTATTCCCGGCGACCGTCATGCCCTTCGCGGACGGTGTCAATATGCGTTTTGTGGGCCAGGCGGCTCAGCTTGATGCCCTTTATGCCGGCCAGGGGACGGTCCGGCAGATTCACATTTAGAAAGACATCGCCGGGCAGCTCGCCGGACTGAATGCGCCGGATAAGCAGGGCGGCTAACCTGGCGGCGGGCCCCAGCTGAACGTCTTCAAGGCTGGCCGATGAGATAGCTATGGCCGGCAGGCCGCGCAGGTAACCCTGGAGGGCGGCGGCCACCGTGCCGGAGATAAGGGCGTCATCGCCCAGGTTCGGCCCCCGGTTCACGCCGGAGACGACTACATCCACCGGGCTGCCCAAAAGCTTGCTCAGGGCCAGGATGACACTGTCACCGGGGGTGCCCTCCACGGAATAGGTCTCAACCCCTGGCAGCGGGCATACCCGCTGTACGCGGAGCGGCTGGCGCAGCGTTATGGCCGTGCCGACAGCGCTCTGCTCCCTGTCCGGGGCGACAACGACGACTTCGGCAATTTCCTTCAGGGCCGCCACCAGGGCCCACAGCCCCGGGGCAAGGATGCCGTCATCGTTGGTCACCAGTATTCTCACAGCCGGCAGTTTATCACGCCTGGCGCCAGGGCGGCAAACGCTGGCGGAACAGCTTTGCGCCGGGCCGGTTTCCTTGACAAAAAAGGGGGCCGTAGGTATGATTATAGCTAGGCGTAGTTTTAGAACTTATGATATAGGACGCCTATTTCGACAGGGTAACATGGAGCCAAAAACAGGTATATATGTCTGCCATTGCGGGCATAACATCTCCGATACGGTGGATGTGGAGCAGGCCGCCCAGCAGGCCCAGGGGCTTGACTCGGTGGTGGTGGCCCGTCACCACAAGTTTATGTGTTCCCAGAAGGGCCAGGAGCTGGTCAAGGAGGACATAAAGAAGCTTGGGCTTAACCGTGTCGTTGTTGCCGCCTGCTCGCCGACGATGCACGAGACAACCTTTCGCAATACCTGCTCAAGCGCCGGCCTGAATCCCTACCTGTTTGAAATGGCAAATATCCGGGAGCAGTGCTCCTGGGTGACCGAGGATAAAGCCAAAGCCACCGAGAAAGCGGAAGCGCTGATAGGCGCCGCTGCCAGGCGCGTCATTTACCAGCAGCCGCTGGAGACCAAGCAGGTAACCATAAACCCCAGTACCCTGGTCGTCGGCGCCGGCATCGCCGGCATCCAGGCGGCCCTCAAGATAGCCGATTCGGGGCACAAGGTGTATCTGGTGGAGCGGCAGCCGAGCATCGGCGGCCATATGGCCCAGCTGGACAAGACCTTCCCCACCTTGGATTGCTCCTCCTGTATTCTGACCCCCCGGATGAGCGAGGTGGCCTCTCACCCCCAGATAGAGTTGATGACCTACAGCGAGGTGGAGGATGTGGCCGGGTACGTCGGCAATTTCAAGGTAAGGGTGCGTAAGAAGGCCCGCTTTACCGACCTGGAAAAATGCACCGGCTGCAATATCTGTATAGAGAAATGCCCGGCCAAGGTGGATAACGAGTTCGACGCCGGACTGGGCAAGCGACGGGCTATCTACACCCTTTTCCCCCAGGCGGTGCCCAATGTACCGGTGATAGAAAAAGAAAAGTGCATTTACTTCATCAAAGGCAAGTGCCGCGCCTGTGAGAAATTCTGCGAGGCCGGCGCCATCTGTCTGGAGCAGGAAGACGAGGTGGTGGAGTTGGATGTAGGCTCTATTGTGGTGGCCACCGGCTATGACACATTCGACCCCGGCGCAATCGCCCATTACGGCTACGGACGGCTGGATAATGTCCTCACCGGCCTTGAGTTCGAGAGGATGGTCAGCTCCACCGGGCCTACCGACGGGAGTATACAACTGAAGGACGGCAACGAGCCCAAGAGCATGGCCATCATCCACTGCGTCGGCAGCCGGGACAAGAACTATCACGAGTACTGCTCCCGCGTCTGCTGCATGTACTCCATCAAGTTCGCTCACATGGTCAAGGGGCGATTGCCAGAGGTAAACGTCTATAATTTCTATATAGATATCAGGAGCTTCGGCAAGGCCTACGAGGAGTTCTACAAACGGGTGGCCGATGAAGGCATAAACTTTATCAGGAGCAAGGTCTCCCAGGTGACCGACCGGGCCGTAAATGACGAGGAGAAGGGTAAGCTGATTGTAATCGGTGATGATACCACGCTGGGCAAGACGCTCCGCGTGCCGGTGGACATGGTAGTTTTAAGCACTGCCCTTAAACCGCGGGCCGATGCCGACGGTGTGGCCCGCATCTTCAATATAAGCCGTAGCGCCGACGGCTTCTTTCTGGAGAAGCATCCCAAGCTGGACCCGGTAGCCACGACCACCAGCGGTGTCTTCATCGCCGGCTGTGCCCAGGGGCCCAAGGATATACCGGATACAGTGGCCCAGGCCTCGGCGGCGGCCGCCGAGGTGATGGCAATGATAAGCAAGGGAACGGTGGAGATAGAGGCCACCACCGCCCTTGTGGACCCCAGAATCTGCAACGGCTGCCAGGTGTGCAAGCTCGTCTGCCCCTTCAGTGCCGTAACCTTTGACGATGAGAAAGAGGTCTGCCTGGTCAATGACGCCCTCTGCAAAGGCTGTGGCGCCTGTGTCGGCGGCTGCCCGTCGGACGCCATCAATCTCAGCCACTACACCAACGAGCAGATTGTCGCCCAGATGGAAGGCATGCTGGTATAGTCGTGTAAATATTTGTATACTGGTTGATGTCTGAGATAAGGGGCTCAAACAGAGTCCCTTATTTACAAAGGTGAGGAAGTGGCCAAACCCGGCAAGGGAACGATAACGGTTACCATAAACGGTTCTGCGGCTATGGGCAGTGAGGGGATGACCCTCCTTGAACTGGCCCGACAGAGCGGCATTGAAATACCGACGCTGTGCCACCATGAGGAGCTTTCCGCCATCGGCAGTTGCCGTATCTGTGTGGTGGAGGTTGAGGGCGCACGGACGCTGGTGGCCTCCTGCCATACCCCCATCGCCCCCGGTATGGTCATCCAAACCCACTCGGAGAAGGTGCTGGCCGCCCGCCGTATGATAACGGAGCTGTTACTGGCCAGCCACCCCGATTCCTGCCTGGTGTGTGATAAGGCGAATCGCTGCCAGCTGCGCCACGTCGCCACCGACCTGGAGGCCGCCCAGCCGCAGGTCAGGGGGAGGAAGCGCTGCTATCCTATTGAGGATGTCAGCCCCTATATAAAGCGCGACCTTTCTAAGTGCGTCCTCTGCCGTCGCTGTGTAGCTGCCTGTCGGGAGATGGCCGGGCAGAATGTGCTTCATATGGCCTATCGCGGTTTTAACTCCAAGGTGGTGGTGGATACCGACCGGCCGCTGGACAAGGAAGTCTGCCGCGATTGTGACATCTGCGTTAACGTCTGCCCCACCGGGGCGCTGAGCCTGGTGGAGGAGTCGGGGAGCAAAAAGAAGGGCAAGCCCCTGTTCATAAAGGGCTGATTCACTGCATATGAATATGACGGCTAAAATCAGGGAAATTGGCAAACAGGGCAGAGGACGTGAGGAGCTGCTGGCGGTGCTCAGGGAGGCCAGGGAGTCATATGGCTGCCTGACACCGGAGGTAATCGTTGAGCTGGCCGCCGGCCTGGACCTGCCGGTGGGCGAGGTCTACGGCGTGGCTACCTTTTATTCTTTTCTCTCCACGCGGCCCAAAGGCCGGAATAATATACGCATTTGCAAGAGTATTCCCTGCTTCTTGAAGGACTCCCAAATTATAATTGATACCGTGGCCGAGGCCATAGATATTCAACCGGGGGAAACGACGGCGGACAACAGGTTCAGTTTTGAGCTTACCAACTGCATTGGTGCCTGTGATAAAGCGCCGGCGATGATGGTTAACCACCGGGTATACGGCGGCCTGACGCCGGCTGAGATTGCCCGGATATTGGCGGAGCATAAGTAAATGGGAGCGCAAATTGCCTGAAGCTAACATTGTGCTGAAAAACTGCGGCGTTATTGACCCGGCGCGGCTGGATAGCTATCTAGCCGAGGGTGGCTTTGAGGCCCTTGAGAAAGCCAGCGGCGCAATGACACCGGCGGAAGTGGTGGCGGAAGTGAAGGCGTCGGGGTTGAGGGGGCGGGGCGGCGCCGGGTTCCCCGTCGGCCTCAAGTGGGGGTTCACCCGGCAGGCGCCCGCGGAGATAAAATATGTCATCTGTAACGCAGATGAGGGCGAGGTGGGCACCTTCAAGGACAGGTACATCCTGGAGGGAGACCCCTTCGGCCTGATTGAGGCTATGGCTATCGCCGGCTATGCCGTCGGCGCCGGCAGGGGATTTATCTATCTGCGGGCGGAGTATCACTTCCTTAAGGATAAGTTGGCGGGGGCCATAACGCAGGCCAAAGAGAAAGGTCTTCTGGGTGGCTTTGAAATTGAAATATACGAGGGCGCCGGGGCCTATGTCTGCGGTGAAGAGATGGCGCTGATGGAGTCGCTGGAGGGCAAGAGGGGGGAGGTGCGCTACAAGCCACCCTTCCCGCCTAGCCGGGGTCTTTGGGGGCAGCCGACTGTTATCAACAACGTGGAGACACTGATGAGCATCCCCCGTATTATTAAAAACGGCGCCGGTTGGTTCACCGCCATAGGAACAGAGAAGAGCAAGGGTAGCAAGGTATTCTCAGTGAGCGGCGATGTCGGTAAACCGGGCGTCTACGAACTGGAGATGGGCAGCCCCTTGCGGGAGCTGGTTGAAGACCTGGCACAGGCACAAGATACCAAGGCGGTTCAGATGGGAGGCGCCACCGGCCGGCTGCTGCCCGGCGCTATGCTGGATACGTCGCTGGACTTTGAGAATGTTCTCGGCGCCGGCAGCGTTATCGTATATAATAGCAGCCGGGATATGGTGGATATCGTCCACCGTAATCTGGAGTTTCTGGCCGAGGAGTCCTGCGGTAAGTGCGCCCCCTGCCGCGAAGGCACGCAACTGATGGTCGTGGTCTTTAAGAGAATACTGGCCGGAAAAGCCAAAGAAAGAGACATCGAGTTCCTTAAGGAACTTGCAACGACAATGTCCCTTACCTCGCTCTGCGGCCTGGGCCAGGCGGCCCCCAGCACACTGCTGGACAGCCTGAGCCATTTTGAGGACGCCTACCGGGCGAGGATGAAGGATATAGCCGGAGCAGTGACATGAAAACTATAACCGAGAAGAAGCAGATTGAGGAAGTTAAAGACTGCCTAGAAGGATGCGGTAGCGTCTACCTGGTTGGCTGCGGCAACTGCGCCACCATGTGCCACACCGGTGGCAAAACGGAGGTACTGGCTATGAAGGCCGAGCTGGAGGCCGCCGGTAAGAAGGTCAGTGGCTGGATGGTGATGCCCACCGCCTGTGACGAGCTAACCGGCGAGGCCCTGGCTGAGGATGTGGCAGTGGTTAAGGCCGCCGACTGCCTCCTGGTGCTGACCTGCGCCTTCGGCGTGCAGAC
>DAOUZU010000024.1 GCA_030665535.1 Dehalococcoidia bacterium | reverse complement strand
CCGGTGGCCGATAACACCGCCGACACCATCATCTCCAACTGCGTTATCAACCTGTCCCCGGACAAGCACAGGGTATTCGTAGAGGCCTTCCGGGTGCTCAAACCCGGCGGCCGGTTGATGGTCAGCGATATCGTCCTGCTTACCGAGTTGCCCCAGTTTATCCGGCAATCCCTGGCCGCCTACATCGGCTGCATCTCCGGGGCCATGCTCAAGGAAGACTACCTCGCCGCCATCAGAGAGGCCGGCTTTGCCGATATCACCATAGTGGACGAGGCCACCTTCCCCATCAAGTTGATGACCAACGACCCCACTGCACAGGCGATAATTAAGGAGCTGAATGTATCAGACCAGAAGGCAGCAGAGATAGCCGCCTCGGCGGTGAGTCTCAAGGTCAGCGCTATCAAGCCGAAGGGGTAAGGGGCAAGGGATGAAAATCCAACCTGAAGATGTCCTGAAAAAGCTTAAATCCCTGGGCGATCCCGTCGCGGTTGCGGGGATGGCCCGGTTTGGTATCAACCCGGAGAATACCTACGGCGTCTCTGTGCCCGCCCTGCGCCGGATGGCCAAAGAGATCGGCCGGGACCACATTCTGGCACAGCGGCTCTGGGCCTCCGGCATCCACGAAGCGCGGCTGCTGGCCGGCCTGGTCGACGACCCCGCCACGGTTAACGAGGCGCAGATGGAGGCCTGGGCAAAGGACTTCGACTCCTGGGATGTCGTCGACGGCAGTTGCTCCAATCTCTTCGAGAAGACCCCCTTCGCCTATCAGAAAGCGGTGGCGTGGGCCGGCCGGCAGGAGGAGTATGTCAAGCGGGCCGGCTTTGTCCTGATGGCCCGCCTGGCCGTGGGCACTAAAAAAGCCGACGATAAAACTCTGGAGACCTTCCTTCCTTATATAGAGAGAGAAGCCGATGATACCAGGAACTTCGTCAAGAAGGCTGTCAACTGGGCGCTAAGGCAGATAGGCAAGCACAGCCCGGCCCTCAACCGCAAGGCCATCGCCACCGCCCGCCAGATAGCGCAGCAGGACTCCCCCGACGCCCGCTGGATAGCCGCCGACGCCCTGCGTGAGCTAACCAGCCCCGCCGTCCAGGCAAGGCTCAGGGCTAAAAAGCGGCGGCCAGGCCGCTAACTAAAGGTACGGTTGCATTTGCCGTTAGGGCTGTGCTTTAATCGGCTTCAGCCAAATGAATATCATAGATATTGTCCTCATCGTGGCCCTGGTGGGCTCGGCACTGGCCGGCCTGTGGATAGGCATCATCAAGGCCGCCCTATCGCTGGTGGGAATAATAGTCGGCGTTTTCCTGGCGGGGCAGTTCTACGAACCGTTGGCCGGGCTGCTGGACTTCATGCCGGAAGACGTGGCCAACATAGTCGCCTTCGTTCTCATCCTGGTGGGCGTCATCGTGGTGGCCGGCCTGGTGGCCCGCTTGCTGAAACTGGCCCTCAAGATGGTAATGCTGGGCTGGGTGGACAAGGTCGGCGGTGCCGTCGTCGGCTTCGTGGTGGGAGCCATAATCTGGAGCATTATCCTGGCCACCTGGGTCCAGTTCTTCGGCAGCGACCTGGTTACCGATTCAGCCCTGGCCGAGGTGCTGCTGGACAAGTTCCCCTTCATCCTGGGCCTGCTGCCGGAGGAGTTTGACGCCATCCGTGATTTCTTCCAGTAGTCAAAAAAGGGCAGCCAGCCTCCGGTTAGAGCGACTGGCCACCCTTGCTTAGAAACCCTGTGTGTAGCTAGCTATTTTGGTGTTTCGCCGGGGTGTGACTTCTGCCACTTCTCCAGCAACTGCTCTCTGGTTTCCTTGTGATCCGGGTCGGGAAGGCAGCAGTCCACGGGGCATATCTCAACGCACTGCTGGGTGTCGAAGGAGCCAACACACTCGGTGCACTTCTCGGGTAAAATATCATATATGGTCTCGCCTTCAACAATTGCCGCGTTGGGACACTCCGGCTCGCAGGCACCACAGCTTATGCATTCGTCAGTTATCAAAAAGGCCATCTAGTTTTCTCCTCCAATATTGGTTTTATTCCAGTTTTTACCCGTTCTACCCCTTACATCTCTTTATGCACCTTCCTTCTTAGAGCTTCGGCGACATTCTTGGGCAGCATGTCATCAACATTGCCGCCCAGCTTGGATACTTCTTTCAGCAGGCTGGAACTGAGGAACTGAAATTCCGGGCTGGCCATCAGGCAGACCATCTCCAGATTGGGATTCAGCTTCCTGTTCATCATAGCCATATCGAATTCCCATTCAAAATCGGCGCTCACCCTGAGGCCCCTGACCATAACATGGGCGCCCACTTTCTCGGCGAAGTCCACGGTAAGGCCGGAAAAGGAGCGCACCTCAACATTGGGCATGCCGGCGGTGGCCTCGGCGGCCATCCCGGTCCTCTCCTGGACGGTGAACAGAAGCCTCTTGTTATCCGGGGTATCGTAGACGCCGACAATCAGCTTCTCAAAAAGCCTGGCCGCCCTGATGACGACGTCCAGATGGCCCTTGGTCATGGGGTCAAAGCTACCGGGATAGACAGCGACGGTCAAGAGCTTTCCCCCTTCCGGTAGATGGCAATCATACTATCGCCGTGGCGGTGTTCTTTAACGAGGCACAGCGGGCCGTAACCGGGTTCCATAGAAAGACGCGGTGAGTGGGTTATGACGAGAGTGGTCTCTTTGCCGACCAGTCCTGAGCCGGCCAGTTGAGTTACCGTATTGCCGATAGACATATCCGAATAAGGAGGGTCCATCAGTATAATATCATACTCCTTGTCCAGGAAAGTAATGGCCCTGGTCACGCTGGCGCAGTAGACATGGGCCTGAGTATTAAAACCAGTCTTTTTCAGATTGTCCTTAATTATAGCACAACAGCGCCGCTCTTTTTCAACAAAGTCAACCCAGCCGGCGCCGCGGCTCAGGGCTTCTATGCCCAGGGAACCGCTGCCGGAGAAGAGATCCAGCACCTGCGACCAGTCGTCAGCCATCGTTTCCAGAATAGAGAAGATGGCTCCCCGCACCAGCTCCGTGGCCGGCCGGGTGGCCAGCTTATTAGGCACCTTGAGCCTGAATCCCTTAGCCTTACCGGCAATAACGCGCATTTAACTTTCGCTATAAGGATACCGTTTGGATGGCGCCACCATACCCTTAGCGGTGCCGCCCCGTCAAGGACCCCCCCACTAGCCCACCCTTGCCAGTAACTGGCGCAGCCTGTCCCCGGCGCCGCCGATTACGGGCCGCCCGTGGCCAAAGCAGAGCGTTTCAAAGTCAAGCCCTGCCAGCGTCTTAAGCGAGCCCTTGAGCTGAGATATATCAATGCTGACACTTGCCGACGGCAGTCTCAGCCGGGGCAGGCGGTTGTTCAGGGTATCACCCACGACGAGCAGCTTCTCCCTGGCCGAGAAAAGGCTTATTGAGCCGGGCGTGTGCCCCGGCGTGTGGATAACCTCAAGGCCGCCCAGCGGCGGCAGGATTTCACCGCCATCAAGCTTGAGGTCTACATCCCCGGGGCGGGCGTAGACAAGCGGCTGGATGAGGGGAATGGGCGGTACGTTGAGCATCTTGCGCACGAAACCATGATAGGGCAGCCCGGCCTCCGTATCACTCAGATCCGCCCTGTGAGCGGCCACCCTGGCCGAGGTAGCGGCGGTCAGTTCCGGCAGGCCGCCGCAGTGGTCCAGGTGGTTATGCGTAATAATGATGAGGCTTAGCTCATCCAGGGAGCGCCCCAGGCGGCCGATAAAATCCGTGATGCGCCTCAGACTGCCCCTGAACCCGGTATCTATCAAGGTTAGCTCTTCCTCCGCAATCAATATCATGTTGACGCCCCGAAGCGTCAACTGATAAACGGTTGGCAGAACCTGCATATTCGCCTCCGCCTCAAGGATAATCCACTACCGCCACCCGGTCAATTAATCAAGTGTATGTTATGTAAGGAAGGGAGAGGGGGTCTCCCTTGACAAAACAGTCCGGCCTCTGCTAACTTGTCTATCTAAAGACATAGTACTTAAGGCACACGGCTTTTGCGATTTTTTATGAGGAGAGGGCTTGACAAGTGGAGGGAAGTCGTGTATTCTCTCAGGCAAAAGTCCTAGTACTTAGGATATATAACCTGGTACCGAACCGCCGGGTTACCCACTTGGAAGGAAAAGAGCATTGCCCTGGATACTTTGAACGGCAGTAAATGAAATATTTTAAGCTAAACGGACACGAAGTGAAGGTAAATGATATTCAGTTGATTTGTCAGACTGACAACTCTTCCCGCCGAAGAGTTGTCAGTTCTCTGTTTTAAGCGGCGGAAAGTCTTGGTATAAAGAGAAAAGGAGGATGATGGTCTGATGAAGTCTCAGATTACCAGAAGGGATTTTCTCAAGGTAAGCGGGGGTGCCGCCGGGGTACTTGCCGCTACCGGCGTCTTCGGCGGGGCACTGAAGCCGGAGGCCGTTCTCGTTGACAATAGGCCCCGATGGATAAAGGAGACCTTTACCATCTGCCCCTACGATGCCAGTGGCTGCGGTTTTATCTGTTATACGGACAACGCCGGCCGCCTGGTCAACCTGGAGGGCGACCCCGACCACCCCATCAACCGCGGTGGCGGCTGCTCCAAGGGAGCGGCGATGGCCCAGATCCACAACAACTCCCGCCGCCTTAATAAGGTCCTCTACCGGGCACCCAACGCCAGCGACTGGGAAGAGAAGTCCTGGGACTTTGCCCTGGACGCTATCGCCAGGCGGGTAAAAGACACCCGCGATGAGAACTGGATTACGACCAACTCCAGCGGAAAACTGGTGAACCGCGTTGACGCTATCGCCCATGTTGGCGGCGCCGCCCATGATAATGAAGAGTGTTATCTTCTTATCAAGATGCTGCGCGCCCTGGGCCTTGTCTACGTTGAACACCAGGCCCGTATATGACATTCCTCCACTGTCGCCAGTTTGGCGGAAACATTCGGACGAGGAGCCATGACCAACCACTGGGTGGACATCGCCAACTCTGATGTCATCCTGGTCATAGGAGCCAACCCGGCTGAGAACCACCCAGCCAGCTTCGGCCACATCACCGATGCCATAGAGAAAGGCGGGGCCACTCTTATTAATGTAGACCCCAGATTCACCCGCACCTCAGCCAAGGCCCACATTTACGCCCCGATGAGATCCGGCACGGATATCGCTTTCATCGGCGCAATCTCCAAGTATGTTATGGAGGATATGGAGGCCAACCCGGGCAACTACAACATGACCTATGTCCGGGAGTACACCAACGCCCCCTACCTGCTGAATCCCGACTTTAAGGGCCCCGCAGAGCTAGACGGCGTCTTCTCCGGCCTTGACACGGTGGCCCGGAAATACGACAAGTCCACCTGGACCTTCCAGAAGGACGCCGACGGCATTCCCATCAGGGATATGACCATGACGGACCCCAACTGCGTCTTCCAGACCCTAAAGAGGCACTGGGCCCGCTATACGCCAGCCCTGGCCTCCAGCGTCACCGGCTGTCCCGAAGCCAAAATCATGGAGATCGCCCAGACCTACGCCGCTACCGGCGCGCCGGGCAAGTCCGGCACCATAATGTACGCCATGGGCACCACCCAGCACACCAACGGCACTCAGATGATCCGCTCCTACGCCATGCTTCAGCTGCTTTTAGGCAACATGGGCGTTACCGGCGGCGGCATCAACGCCCTCAGGGGTGAGTCCAACGTACAGGGCTCCACCGACCACTGCATCCTCTTCCACATTCTGCCCGGTTATCTCAAGCAGCCTATTGACACGGATGTTGACCTGGCCGCCCATAACCTTCGGGCCACGCCAACGACGAATAACCCGCGCAGCCTTAACTGGTGGAAGAATTATCCCAAGTATATGGCCAGCCTGCTCAAGGCCTGGTACGGCGATAGCGCCACCCTGGGCAATGACCTGGGCTTCAACTGGCTGCCCAAGATTGACAAAGGCGGCAACTACTCCTGGATACCCCTCTTCAAGAAAATGTTTGAGGGCGATATAAAGGGTCTGTTCGTCTTCGGCCAGAACCCGGCCGTCTGCAGCCCCAACGCCATCCAAACCCGTCAGGCTATGGCCAAGCTGGATTGGATGGTAGTTGCCGAGCTTTGGGAAACAGAGACGGCCGCCGTCTGGAAACGGCCGGGGCAAGACCCGTCCCAGAGCCCGGTAGAGGTCTTCCTGCTGCCGGCAGCCTGCTCCTACGAGAAAGAGGGCAGCGTTACCAATAGCGGGCGCTGGAGTCAGTGGCGCTACAAGGCAGTCGAGCCGCCCGGAGAGGCCAAGCACGACCTGTGGATAATCAACCAGATTATGAAGCGCATCCAGGCGCTCTATGCCGCCGAGGGCGGCCCCAATTCCGCGGCTATAACCAACCTCACCTGGGACTACGGGGACGACCCGGATGCCCGCGAGGTGGCCAAGGAGATCAACGGCTACGACCTCACCACCGGCAAGCTGATGAACAGCTTCGGCGGTCTCAAGACTGATGGCACCACCACCGCCGGTAACTGGCTGTACACCAACAGCTATGTGGAGCCAGAAATGGAGCCTGACGCCCCCATCCCGGGCAACAGGGCCTCTCGCCGCAGCCTTGAAGACGGCCCCTTCAATGTGGGTTTAACCCTCAAATGGGCCTGGTGCTGGCCGGTCAACCGGCGCATCATCTACAACCGCTGCTCGGTTGATCTTGACGGCGTGCCTTGGGACGCCGATAAGCCAGTAATCAAATGGGACGATGTGGCCAAGAAATGGCTGGGTGATGTCCCCGATGGCGGCGCCCCGCCACAGAACCAGGGCGGCTACAACGCCTTCATCATGAAGCCCGAAGGCCACGCCCACATCTTCGGACCGGGACGGGCCGATGGCCCCTTCCCCGAGCACTACGAGCCATGGGAGAGCCCGGTGGACAACCTGATCTCCGGCACCCAGAACGACCCCACCTTCACCATCTGGACGGGCGGCCTGGATGTCAAGGGCAGCCGGGACCAGTTCCCCATCGTGGCCACTACCTTCAGGCTGGTGGAGCACTGGCAGTCCGGCCAGATGAGCCGCAACCTGCCCTGGCTGGTGGAGCTCATGCCCGAGATGTATGTTGAAATGAGCGAGGAGTTGGCCGCCCAGAAGGGCATCAAGAGCGGCGATAAGGTTAAGGTTACTTCGGCCCGCGCCAGCATTGAGGTGGCGGCCATGGTCACCAAACGCCTGAGGCCGTTACAGGTGGCCGGTAAGTCCATCCACGAGGTTGCCATGCCCTGGCACTGGGGTTACATGGGCCTTTCCACCGGCCCCAGCGCCAACGAACTTACACCCAATGCCGGGGACGCCAACACCACTATCCCCGAATTCAAAGCCTTCCTGGTAAGCGTAGAGAAGGTCAGCGACGGAGAATTGCCCTCCACAACCGACGGCCGCTATGAGATCATAGAGCCGCTGGTTATCCAGAGGGAGGAAGGTTAACCGATGCCAAACGCACTGCTGATTGATACAGTCAGGTGTACGGGCTGTCGCGGCTGCATGGCCGCCTACAAGCATCGGTGCCGTCACCGCCCTGATGGGTGGTGCCTGGTACTTCCGCAAGAAACGTCTCGAGGGCTAATAAGGAGGGTATGAAAGGTATGAGTAACGGACAGAACATTTCCCTGTTTACCAAGTGGAGCGTGCTCCAAATTCTACTTGGCCTGGGTGCCCTCGGGGTACTGGCGGCCAAGCTCATCTACGGGCTGGGCACTGTAACCAACCTCTCTGACAACTGGTCGTGGGGGCTGTGGGTCGCCTTTGACGTCGGCGTCTATATCGCCGTCGCCGCCGGTGGCTTCTCCCTGGCGGCAGCTGTCTACATCTTCAAGTGGGAGAGCCTGAGGCCCCTCGTCAAACCGGCCATATTGATAGCCCTGCTGGGCTATACCATCGGCGCCATCGGCATCTTCACTGATCTTGGCCGCTCTATCGCCATCGTTCACCCCATCTGGATGTGGCAGCCCAGTTCGGTTATGTTCGAGGTATCCTGGTGCGTTATGGCTTACCTGACAGTTCTCTTCCTTGAGTTCAGCCCCAATATTTTCAAGGCTCTCAAGGCAGAAACGCTGGCCAGGATTCAGCATTTCTTCCTGATACCGCTGGTTATCTTCGGTATCGTCCTCTCCTTCCTGCACCAGTCTTCGCTTGGTGCCCTCTTCCTGATAACGCCAGACCAGCAACCATTGTGGCACACGCCGCTGATGGGCTACCTCTTCCTCATCTCAGCCATAGCTGCCGGCCTAGCGGTTCTGGTCTTCTTCTACATACTTGCTTCCCGGTCATGGAAAATGACTTTGAGGACGGATGTCGCCAGCAAGGTAGGCCTGGGCATAGCCTGGGTGCTGGCCCTTTACCTGGTTGCCCGGTTCGTTGAGTTGGGCACCACCGGCAACTTCTCAGCCTTCGAGCTTGACACATTCGGCTGGCTCTTCCTGGCTGAGGTCGGCCTGTTCATGGCCCTGCCTATGTTCCTGCTTTTCACCAAGCTTAGAAAGTCGGCCAACTGGTTGATGTTCTCCACCTCGCTCGTCTTCCTGGGCGTCGTCCTGAACCGGCTCAACGTGCTGGTCATCTCTCACGCCCCGGCCAGGGTGGGCAGCTACTTCCCATCGGCCTACGAGATTCTGTTCACCGTGGGCATTATAGCCGGCGCCATGTTCCTCTTCAGGCTGGCGGTCAAGTACACGCCCGTCTTCTCTGATCAGAATGCCGGCCTGCCCGAAGGCAGTACACAAACAGAGGTTTCGGCTTCTTAGTGACGAGTAAATCTGGCATAAAGGCTATAAATGAAGAGCTGAAAAAGCACCGGGGGGATAACCCGGAGCTAGAGAAACTGATTGATCTCTACGGAGAGATCTTCAAGGTACAGGAGTCGACCCGGTTAAAAGCCGGGTCTACTCCTGTTCTTTCTCCCGGAGAGGCGCTGGCCAAGTTGCTGAGCGGGCAGTATGTCATTGAAAAGAAGTCGCTCCAAATTGACCCGGAGCTATACAAAGAGACAGCCCTGGCCTTAGGCCAGTTATTCAGCCGGGTATCCGACCGCCCCTTTCCCGTCGAGGAACTACTCTCCCTACCGCGGCTTAAGCCGGAGGCGGCTTCAAAGTTCGCCGCCGATATCCTGGCCAACAAGGTTGACTACGTCAGGGAGTTCGCCAAGAGCAATAATATCAATGAGGAGACAGTCTCCTTCTTTTTACTCAGCCTGATAGTCCCCTTTTTCCAGGCACAGGCGGAGTACTACAAGGAGGTCATCAAAGATGCCGGCTGGAAGAAGGGTAGCTGCCCCTTCTGCGGCAGCCTGCCCCGCCATGCCCGCTTTGAGGGTAAAGACAGCCAGCGCTTCCTCTTCTGCCCGCTGTGCCGCAGCCAGTGGCGCTTCCCCCGCATGAAGTGTCCCTTTTGCGATAATGCCCAGCACGATAAGCTCAGGTATTTCTTTGCCGGTGAGGATAAAAGTCACCGCGTTGATGTTTGCGATGTCTGCAAGCGCTATATAAAGACCACAATCGAGAAAGCCTCCGGCCAGGAGACCCTGCCCCAGGTGGAAGAGGCCATCAGCCTCCCTCTGGACTTCCTGGCCGCCAAAGAGGGCTACCAGAGGGATTAGTCCCTGAAGATACCTATCTGGGCAAGAAAATCACCTTCGGCATACGGCCAGAGCACATCCACGACCCGAAGTATATGCTACCGGGAACGGTAGCGTCGGTAAAGGCAAAGGTAGAAGTGACCGAGCTTATGGGCAACGAGTTCTTTCTGTACCTGATAGCCGGCGATAAGCCCTTCCTGGCCCGCGTAGACTCGCGGACTTCGGCCCGGCCGGGGCAGGATATTGAGGTCGTCTTCGGCATGGACGAAATGCACGCCTTCAACCCCAAGACGGGCCAGGCCATTACGGCCAACAAGGGCGAGGACACCGACTAGGCGCGGCGGGTGGCGTCAGGCGGCCTTTTCCAGAACCCCCTCTATACGTTTGCCGGTCTCTTTGGCGCCGGCCTCAATGGCTACTCCCAGGTACTTCTTAAAATCAATGAACTGGCCCACGCCCTTGATAACGGCACCGGGGACTTTGGAATCCTTGAGAACGAATCGGTATAACTCCTGGCTGAGTTTCTGGCGTTTCTCTTCATCCGGGACGGCGGCGGCCAGCGTGGTTATTGCCTCTTTTAACTCGCTGTAGTCCTTTCTTGACTGCTCAAGCTCACTGCGCAGAGCCTCTTTTCCTGATTCTAATTCCTTTATGTCAACTTCAAGTCCGGCTATTTGCGCCTTCAAGCTGCCTTCCTCCCGGCTAAACGTGCTTTTTAAATCGGAAATCTGTGATTCGTAGATTTCTTTTAGCTCTTTCTTTTCCGCTTCCAGGGCTTTAATCTGTGATTCGTGAGTTTTTTTCAGATCCTTTTTATCCGCTTTCAGGGTTATTATCTGTGACCGCAGGCCGTCTATATCTGCCAATTTGGCGGCCAGCGCTTCGTAGTCTATGCGCGACTCCTTGAGGTCTTCGCCCAGCGTGGTGTTTAACTTCTCCATAAAGACCTTGGAATCGGTTCTCAGATCCTTGTACTCTTCTCCCAGTATTCCGACCACCCTGCCCATAAGCTCATCATATCTGGTATTGGCCCGGTTACGATCGTCTTCCAGTGTCATTATGTACGATCTAAGGTCTCCCACCTTCCCGCCATACTGTTTGTTCAGGAGGGCGTAGACGGCAAAGGCGACTCTCCGGGCCACAGATTCCCCGTAGCCCCTGATGTCACTTTCCCTAGGGCCGAGCACCTTGTTTAAAAACCTGTTCTCAAGCTGCATCCGTTCATCGTGGTCTTTCAG
>DAOUZU010000082.1 GCA_030665535.1 Dehalococcoidia bacterium | reverse complement strand
CCCAGGGCGGCGCGGTAGGCGGTATCGGACAGGTTCTCCAGCCGGTTAAGCTCAATACAATGATCCGGAATGTTCTTAAGCTCTTTTTTCCACCTCAGATGCGGCACCGCCCGCGCCACCTCTTCAGTCGCCAGCAACAGTATGCCGGCCAGCTCCTTAGCCCGCCCGGTGGGCCGCTCCACTTGATATATCACCATGACATCGGCGGCCTCGTGGATGAGGTCGGTGACGTCGTCCATGGTATTGGCCAGGAGGACGATATCCTCCCGGTCGAAGGGGGTTACGAAGGTCCGGTGCAGAAGGGCGAAAACCTGGTGGGTGATACGGTCTCCCTCATGCTCCAGCTCGGTAATATCGGCCAGCTTGCCGCCAATGTCCTGCCAGTGCTCGATAAGTTCTTTCAGGCCCTGGGCGGCCTTGACCATATTCCGGGCGCTGCCCTCGATAAGATCAAAGAACTTCTCTTCACGGGGAAAAAAGGAAAACCTCACTAAACCACGGCCTCCTCAAGGGCAGGGCTGTCAATCGCCATCAATTTTAGATTATAATATACTATCCTTGGAATGAAAAGGATTTTCCAGCATATACCATGTTTTCTTTTTCCCGGCTGAGGGGGAGACATAACACTTGAGCGACCACGCCCATAGCCACACCCTGCCGGTAGGCAGCAAGCTTAAATACGGCCTGCTGCTGACCATCGCCATCCTGGTGGCCGAACTTATCGGCGGCCTCGTCTCCAACAGCCTGGCCCTCTTAAGCGACGCCGGCCATGTCTTCGCCGATGTCATTGCCCTCTCTCTCAGCTGGTGGGCCGTCCGCCAGGCGGAGCGCCCGGCCAGCCGCCGGATGACCTTCGGCTACCACCGGGTGGGGGTGCTCGTCGCCGTCGTCAACGCCGTCAGCATCCTGATTATCGCCCTGATAATTTTCTACGAGGCCTATCACCGCTTCCTTGAGCCGCAGGAGGTCAACAGCCTGCTTATGCTCGGCGTGGCCGCCATAGGCCTGGCAGTCAACCTGTTTGTCGCCAACTGGCTCAGGAAGGAGCAGCGGAACAATATAAACGTGCGCAGCGCCTTCTGGCATGTCCTCGGTGATGCCCTGGCCTCGGTGGGTGTAATCGTCGGCGGCATCATCATCTATTTCACCGATCTGTTCGTGGTAGACGTAATCATAAGCGTCTTCATCGGCCTGATCATCCTACTGGCCGCCTGGAGAATCTTCAAGGAAGGGCTTCAGGTTCTCCTAGAGGCGGCGCCCAGCCAGGTGGACGTACACAAGATGATAGATGCCTTGAAGAAGGTGTCCGGCGTAAAAGGGGTACACGATATCCACGTCTGGAGCATATCCCCGGAGATTCACGCCATGAGCACTCACGTTCTCATCGACAACTGCTCTACCAGCCAGGCGACGGTTATCCGGCAGCGTGTTGAGGAGGTCCTCAAGCGATACAACATTGAGCATACCACCCTCCAGATGGAGTGCGAGTTGTGCAGCAAGGACGACATCTTCTGCAAGCTGACCACCATACCGGAAAAAGACACCGGGGAGACACCACCCCCCCGGTGAAGCGGAGGGGCACGAACACTAGGACTATTGACAGGCGTGTTATATAGGCCTACAATGCAAAACCAAAGCAGTGAAACCACCTACTAACGACACAAGCCACGCCCCAGGCACGATAGCAGAGCTACCGCCCCAGGTGAAGCCGGCATCCCCAGAGACGATAGACTGCCCTCCCGCAGACTCAGGCTATATGTTGACCATCCACCGGGGTTGGTGTCATTATTGTAGTCAAATAAGTTGAGGAGAAACGGCTTTTCCCCAATGGCTAACGGTGAACCATTAAAGCAGCCGGCGGCGACTCTGCCCGCCAACCGGGTGATACGCCGGGAGCGTAAACAGGCGGATAGGCGCCGTTCCCTTTCTAAAACCCTTCTGCGCTACCTGAAGGGCGCCGTTGGCTTTTTAGGATTAGGATAGATGTATATCATCATCGCCGGCGGCGGCGTAGTCGGTTTTAACATCGCCTCGCTGCTGACCGAAGAGGCCCACGAAGTAACGGTGATAGAGACATCGGAGCCGGCGCTGGAGACCATCCGCCGTCAGCTGGATGTCAAGACAATCCGCGGCAACGCCGCCACCCCCCGCGTGCTTAAGGACGCCGAGGTGGGCCGCGCCGACCTGATACTGGCCGTCACCAACAGCGATGAGGCCAATATGGTCATCTCCTTTATGGCCAAGGAGCTAGGCGCCGCCAGGACGGCGGCCCGGGTGCGCAACCCCGATTACTCAGGCTACTTCCAGGCCCCGGCCAAATCACCGACGGCGCCACGCAAGATAGTCAGGCCCAAGAGCATGGGCGTAGATGTCTTCATCAACCCAGAGGTAGAGGCAGCTAAAGAGGTAATGTCCATCCTCTCCAGCTTCTACTCAACCCCGGTGGAGCACTTCGCCGGCGGCCTCGTCCAGATTAGAGAGTTCAAAATAGAAGGGGCGGCCCTGGTGGATAAGAAGCTGCCCGAGATTGACTTCCCCCGGCCCTGTGTCGTGGCCGCCATCGTCCGCGTCGGCGGCCTTATAACGCCGGGTCCCGATGTCGTCATCCAGGCCGCCGATAGCTTCCACTTGGTGGCCCACCGCGATGATATGGACGAGCTGGGCAAGGTCTTCAGTCCGCCGAAGCGCCCCGTAAAAAACGTCGCCATCCTCGGCGGCGGCCGGGTGGGCTTCCTGGTGGCCGAAGGGCTGGCCGGCCGCGGCGTTAAGGTTAAGGTTATCGAGAAGGACGCCGAGCTGGCCCGACAGGTAGCCATCAAGCTCAACGGGCCGGTGGTCCTTCACGGCGACGGCACCGACCGTGAGTTCCTCCTTGAACAGGGGGTGCCCACCGCCGACGCCTTCGTGGCCACCACCGATAGCGACGAGCTTAACATCCTCGTAGCGCTGCTGGTCAAGAACCTGGGCGTCCCCCGCAGCCTGATCATAATAAACAAGCCGGAGTATCTACCCCTAGCCGAGGCGGTAGGTATCGACGTCGCCGCCTCGCCGTCACTGCTCACCGCCGACCAGATTGCCCATTTCGTTCTTAGCGGCGGCGCCATATCGGCGGCCCTGTTGGAGGGCAAACAGCTGGAGGCGGTGGAGTTCGTAGTCAGCCCGACGGCCCACATCGCCGGCAAGAAGGTGGCTGACGCCGGCCTACCCAAGGAGGCAGTGGCCGGGGCTCTAGTCCGCAACGGGCGGATTATAATCCCCCCCGGCGATGAGACAGTTAAGCCCGATGATCACCTCATCGTCGTTTCGCCTGTGACGGTGATAAACGATGTGGAGAAACTGTTCAAGTAACAGCGGCTGATGCGAATACAAACGATTCTCCATTACCTGGGATTGCTGATAGCCGTCCTGGGTCTGTTTATGCTTGTTCCCCTCATCGCCAGCCTTATCTATGGCGACACCGACAGCCTGGCCTTCGCCACTGCATCGGCGGTGAGCCTGGTCTTTGGCCTGTTTCTCTGGCGCCTGACCGGAAAAACCCAGCGCCGGCTGAGCCAGCGGGAGGCCATCGTTCTGGTGGTAGGCGGCTACATCACCGCCTTCGTCTTCGGCTCGCTGCCTTATGTGCTTTCCGGTATCTTCCCCAGCTACCTGGACGCCCTCTTTGAATCTGTCTCCGGCCTGACCACCACCGGGGCTACCGTGCTCACCTCCATAGACAGCCAGGGCCACGGCATATTGCTCTGGCGCTCCCTCACCCAGTGGCTGGGCGGCCTGGGTATCATTACCCTGTTCGTGGCCCTTTTCCCGGTCCTGGGCATCGGCGCCTCCCGCCTGGTTGAAGCGGAGACACCGGGACACCAGGGGGAGCGCCTGACGGCCCGCATCCGGGACACGGCCAAGGCCCTGTGGCTGCTTTACATCGGCCTGACCGGCCTGGAGTTTGTCCTGCTGCTCATCGCCCGCCTGCCCGCCTTCGACGCTTTAAGCGTAACCCTGACCACCATCCCCATCGGCGGCTTCACCCCCACCGACGCCAGTATCGGCGCCTACAACAGCATGTTCGTGGAAGGGATAATAATGTTCTTCATGGTGGCCGCCGGCGTCAACTTCGGCCTCTACTACTTCCTCCTCTGGAAACGCCAGCCGGGGCGCCTGCTGAAGAACCCGGAGTTCAGGGCTTACCTCCTCATCCTCATCGGCGCCGTCATTCTGGTCAACTGGGACCTGGTGGTTAATATGGGGCTATCCATAGGCGACGCCATGCGGTTCGGCACCTTTAACACCCTTTCCATCGGCACCACTACCGGCTACAGCACGACTGATTTCAACACCTGGCCGACCCTTGCCCGCTCGGTGCTGCTGGTGCTGATGGTTGTCGGCGCCTCCGCCGGCTCCACCGGCGGCGCCCTGAAGGTTATCCGTTTTCTGGTGCTGGCCAAGTACACCTTCCGCCGTTTCCTGCAAACCTTCAATCCGCATGTCGTAGTGCCACTCAAGGTGGGCGATGCCGTCATATCCGGGCGGGTGACCTCCCGGATTATCAGCATGGCCCTCCTCTATATGGGCATCCTAGTGGCCGGCTTCCTTACAATGAGCGCCCTGGGGCTTGACCTGCCGACGGCCCTTTCCTCGGTGACGGCTTCTCTGGGCAATGTCGGCCCCGGCCTCGGCGCCGTCGGCCCGGCGGAGACCTATGCCGGCATACCGGCGCTGGGCAAAGGGGTGCTTATGGTCCTGATGCTGGCCGGCCGCCTGGAGCTTTTCACTCTCTTTGTCCTTCTCGTCCCCGCCTTCTGGAGATGGCGCTAGGAATGTGCCTTTCCGCAGGATATTGTAAAATGCGGGTGGGGGGAATATAATACCGGTTGCTACCAAAGAAAGGTATAAATGGAATTCGGAAATATCCTGGTACCAGTGGGTGGATCAGAGGCCGATGCGGACTCCATCGGGCTGGCCTGCCGGCTGGCCAAAGAGGGCGACGGGGG
>DAOUZU010000092.1 GCA_030665535.1 Dehalococcoidia bacterium | reverse complement strand
AGGGAATTAATGGAGGCGTAAAGGGTGGTGGTCTTACCGGCGCCGGTGGGACCACTGATTAAAATCATGCCGTAAGGTATCTTAAGCATGCTTTCATATTTTTCCATTGTGTCAGGAAGCATACCAAGATCGGTCATTTCCATAGCAGCCCGTGACTTGTCCAACAGCCTGAGCACGGACATCTCGCCACCGACGGTGGGGGAGGTGGCTACTCGGATATCAATATCGCGGCCACTAGCATTGGTGGAGAACTGGCCGTCCTGAGCGTGATGGTGGTCTGCAATATTCATATCGGCTAGGATTTTAACCCTGGATATAAGTGCCGGGTGTACGCTCATAGGGAGGGACATCATGTCCTGAAGAGTGCCGTCAATGCGGTAGCGCACCCGCAGCCTGTCCAGCTCTGGCTCGATGTGGATATCAGAAGACCTAGCCTTTACCGCCTCGTCTATAATTAGATTCAGCGCCTGTGCCAGGGGGGCGTCCACGGCGGCATCAAAGGCCAGTCGTTCGTCGGTTGCCTCTTCGCTAACACTGATGCGTGAAAGGTGCTTTTCAATTTCGCCGTAGTCTTTATAATGAAAATCAATTGCCTCCCTGATCTCCTTGGTATCGGCGGCTATCGGTTTGATGCGTTTCTTGCTGTGGGCGGCGAAGGCCTCGAGGGCTAGGATGTTAGTCGGGTCGGCCATGGCCACCTCGAGGGTGTTGCCATTCTTCTGGGCAATGGGTATGGCTATATATCTCCTCGCCAGTACCTCCGGGATAAGAGTCAGAGCCTCCGGCTTCAACATTCGCCTGAGGTTTCCGCCGGTGGTATCTGGAGACTCCGTGGCCTTTTCCTCTGTCTTGGGCACCATCTCCACCTTGATCTTGGCTATGGCTTCCCTTTCTGCTATTTGGATGATCTTGATCCCCTGTGCCTGGGCAAACCTCTTTGCCTCAGAGGTGAGCTCGCCGGAGATACCTACCACTTTATCAAAGATGCCGGAGTCATAAGCCTTGGTGTCAAAGAGGGCGATCTTCTCCAGATCTACTTCATGCTCTCCAATGAGTAGATCAATTCCCAGGTTGTGGTCCTGGGCACCGTTATCGTAGGCCATTACGTCAAAAGTATGCTCCACCCCGGACTTACCGGTAATCTTGGCCATTTCTTGGATGCGGTAGCCGAGGTTTTCCAGAGACTTGATAAGGTCTGCTTGGGAAGTGAAACTATTGGGGCTGGCCATTTTAGCCGATTTCGTGGGACTCCTGCTCAGCAGAGTATCCAGTTTTTCCTCGTCGAATACCTTAATCCTCTGCTTATCAGCCAGCTTCTTGGACTCCGGGCTCATCTTGGGGATGGCGATGAGCACCCTTTCCTTTATGCCGGTATCAAAGGACTTGTTGGCGAAATCAAAGATGGCGCTGACCTCCGCCTGCGATTCACCGCCTTTGGCAATATCCAGGGCGATAGTGCGGATGGTGAAACCGTCATCCCGCCGGGCCAGGACATCAAATATGTGCTCCACGCCTGATTGACCGCGGATACTGGCCTTAGAGGTTACATTGTACCCCTGGCCTTTCATATAAACCGAGATGCGGGCCTCTACTTTCTGCCTGAGGTTCGGTTTCTTAACTTTGCTCGGCTTCATCTTCTCCTCTTCGTATATTAAAGAGTCTAAAGTAACTTTTGACCTATGTCAAAGTAGGCATAAGTATATTTAAACCGTGTTCACTGGCTCCGCTGAAATCAGGCCGCGGCGGATGGCCAGGACGACGGCGTGGGCCCTATCATTGGCATTCAGTTTGCGCAGGATGGCGCTGACATGGTTCTTGATAGTCTGCTCGCTGATGGAGAGAAGGCGCGCTATCTGCTTATTTGTGTTGCCGTTGGCGATGTGATTCAGTATCTGCCGCTCCCGGGTGGTTAACGGCGCTACGATGGTCTCCATGTTGCTACCCAGTGAGGCCAGGCTCTGGAACTCGTTAAGCACCTGCTTGGCCACGATGGGCCTGGTCATAACACTGTCATTAATGGGGTATTCTCCCCGGGAGGCCCGCCGCACCGTTTCCGCCAGCTCATGAGCCGTGGAGTTTTTTCTCAGGCAGGCCACGGCGGCCGTCCTGATAACGTCAAAGAGTTCCTCATCGCTGGGGTCGGGGCTCAGGATAATCACCTTGGTGGTGGGGAAATAGCGGACTATTTTACGGCCCAGTTCCAGCCCGCTGTGGGTGGTGAGGTCTGAACCCAGCAGGACTATATCGGGCAGGTTGGCCTCGATCATGGCCATGGGGTCCTGTCCGGGGTCACAGTCCAGTACATCAAAATCAGAATGCTGGGAAAGCGCCTGGCGTACGCCGGCGCGGAAATAGGGCTGTTCATCTATTATCATCACCTTCGTTTTATCCATTTAGTTTCCTCTCCTTTGCTCTAATATAGAGTGATAGTTGTCGGTATAAGTAACTGTACGCCTAAGCCCTAACAGCCGGTTCCTTGTCAGATTTAGCCAGGAAACTATCAATATCTTCCGGGTTAAAGCGACGGTCGCCTCTGGAACCTATGCGGTAGGCTTTTAGAATACTCTGGTTACTCCAGCGCCTCACCGTGTTTATGTGCACATTGAGAATGCGGGCAACCTCACTAGTTGTCAGCATTGGTTCAGTGTGATTTACCATAAGGCCCTTCCTTTCTTTAGCTATCTTTACCTTACTAGTGAACACTATACCTTAATTAACCTTCTCCACCAATCCCCCGAAAGTACTACTTGGGCCAGAAATTAGTCATGGTTACATAGTACCTATTTAACTACCGGTCGGTCCTTCTCGGCCGTCGGCGTCTCTTCGTGGAACCTATCCTTTTATATTCCTGTTCGTTATAATCTATGCACGGACAACGCCAAGTTGTCGTCGGGGTCCGGCCGGTATTAAAGGGCAGGCACCATACTCCAGTGGGGGGGTTGTCAGTGCAGGATGAACGGGACCTCGTCAGGAGTGCCCAACAGCACGACGGGGATGCATTCGCTCAGCTATACGATAAGTACTTTGATAAGATTTATCGCTATGTGGCTTTCAAGGTGGGCAATAGGGCGGAGGCAGAGGATATGGCACAACAGGTCTTTTTAAGTGCGCTGCAGAATATCTCATCGTTCAAGTGGCGTAATATACCCTTTTCCGCCTGGCTGTTCCGCATTGCCCACAACAAGGTGGTAGACCACCTGAGAAAGAAGGGCCGACGGGTGACGGTGTCACTGGAAGGGGTGCAGATCTTGTCAGCCAGCAACCCGCAGCAGGCGGCCGAACTCAGCCTGGATATCGAGTGGCTGAAATCAGCTACGGCAGAGCTGACCGCCGCTCAGCGGGATGTAATCACGCTGCGCTTCGCCGGCGACCTGCCCATCGCCCAGGTGGCTCAGATAATGGGCAAGAGCCAGGGGGCCGTCAAGGCCCTGCAGCACAGCGCCATAGTCGCCCTGCGCAAGGCGCGGCTGGGAGGGGAAAATGGCAGGCCATAAAGAACTGGCCGATATCTTAAACGAGTGTCTGGACAGGCTGGCCGGCGGGGAAAGCCTGCGAGGCTGCTTGGCCAGCTACCCGAAGATAGCTGAGGAGCTGAGGCCTCTGCTGGAGACAGCGATAGCGGCCAGGAAAACTATTGACATTGAGCCAGACCCACAGTTTAAGGCACGGGCCAGGTATGAGATTGGCGCCGCCGTGCGGGAGGCCGCGGCGCAGAAGCGCCGCCCCTTCTTTAGCTGGCAGGGGCGTTGGGCGGTGGCCGTGGCCAGTCTGCTCCTCGTCCTTTTAATGACCGGCGGCGGCGTGGCCGTAGCCGCCAGTAAAAGCATGCCCGATAGCGGCCTCTACCCGGTGAAGCTGGCCATCGAGCAGGTTCTGCTGAGGCTTTCGCCCTCTGCCGGTACACAGGCCGAACTGCTGGCCCGAATGGCCGATAGTCGGGTGACAGAGATCGTGTATCTGGCCCAGAGCGGCAATACAGCCCAGATTGAGACTGCCGTCCTGCGCCTGGATAGCTACCTGACCAGGATTGTCAGCCTGGCGGCGGCACAGACGGCAGACAACGGCGCGCTGAGTGCCACGGACCAGCCCCCCCTGGAGGCAGATGCCTCCCGCAAGGATAGCCTCAGCGTTTGGCCTCTTGATGGAGAACTGGCGCAGCTTCTGGAGTACTATGCCGCTAACCACCCTGAGGCCATCAGGCGGGCTCTAGAGACGGCCCCGGCGGACGTGAAGCAGGTTCTTCTGCGGGCTCTGGCCATATCCGTCACCGGCTACCAGGATGCCCTGGACGCTATTGAGCGATAGCCGCCCGCCCGGCAGACATAGGGATGTTCAGCGGCAGATTCACCCCGCGCTATTTGTCATTGACACTACCTTTCGCTGTCCTTATACTAGACGGTATATTATTTCTATCCTGCCTAGCTGTAAGCGTTGGATAAAGCTGGTGTTTCGCCTCTCTGTGGCGGGGCGACAAAAAGAGCTTACAGAATACTAGTGGAGGCTACGGCAAATTGGGTGATAAAGAAAAGCAGGAAATAGCAGCTCTCAAGGAAACGGCGCGGTTGGCCAAAGAGAAGGCCAGGCAAGAAGATGAGGCTTGGAAAGAGGCCGAGCGTCTCTCCAGAGAAAGAGCCAAGCAGGAACAGAAGGAAGCCGAAGTTGCCCGCAAAGAGACCGAAAAGTTAGCAAAAGAGAAGGCCAAGCAGGAAGAGGCCGCTCGCA
>DAOUZU010000039.1 GCA_030665535.1 Dehalococcoidia bacterium | reverse complement strand
CGGAAAAAGCGGCGCCGGAGCCGGTTCTGGACCCGGCCCGGCAGCAGCAAGCCAGTCAGTACGCGCGGCTGAAGCGCCGCCTTTCCCTGGCCGAGCTTCTTATCGGCGCCGGTTTGCTGGCGGCGCTGCTTATTAGCGGCCTTTCTGATAACCTGACCGGGCTGTTTAATATGTCCACTGTACCGGCGGCGGCCCTCTATTTCATCGGCCTGGTGCTGGCCTACCAGCTGCTGACGGCGCCCTTGAGCTACTACGGCGGCTATATGCTGCCGCGCCGCTACGGCCTTTCCACGCAGGGACTGGGCGGCTGGCTGAACGATGTCTTCAAGGCGGCCATGATGGCGCTCCTGCTCGGTGTGGCCATGGTAGCTGCCGTCTACTGGTTCATCACCACCTGGCCGGATGCCTGGTGGCTGCTGGCCTGGGGCCTGGTGCTGGCTTTGAGCGCCCTGATTACCGTTCTGGCGCCCCTTTTCCTGGTGCCCCTGTTCTTCACCATGAAACCGCTGGCCGATACCGAGCTTAAAGAAAGGTTGGAGGCGCTGGCAAAGCGGGCCAGGGTGGCCGTCGGCGGTATATATGTGATTGAGTTCAGCGCCAAGGGGACGACGGCCAACGCCGCCCTGATGGGCTGGGGCCGGACGAGGCGGATAGTCTTGAGCGATACCCTTATCACGGGCTACTCGCCCGAAGAGATAGAGGTGATTATGGCCCACGAGATGGGCCACCAGCGTCATAACGATATTTACCGCCTCTTCGTCGTCCGGGCGGCCATCCTGCTGGTTACCTTTTTCTTCACCGGCCTGATATTTGAAGCCACCGCACCCGTTAGTTTTGGCGGCATAGCGGATGTGGCCGCCCTGCCCCTGCTGGCTATGATATTCGCTGGCTTAAACCTGCTGACAGCGCCGCTGGCCAGCGGCTACAGCCGCCGCATTGAGGCCGCCGCCGACAGCTACGCCCTTGAGCTGACCGGGGACGCCCGGTCTTTTATCAACGCCATGACCAGGCTTACCGACCAGAACCTGGGCGAGGCCACCCCCAGCCGATGGGTTGAGAACCTACTCTACGACCACCCCAGCTACGCCAGCCGGGTGGCCTACGCCAACTCCTTATCTGCCCGGAAGGCAAACCAGGAGGGTAATTAGTGACCAAGATAATACTGGCCCGGCACACCGAGACGGACTGGAACCAGGTGCGGCGCATCCAGGGCGGCGGCAGCAACGTGCCGCTGAATGAGAAGGGACTCAAGCAGGCAGAGTTACTGGCCCAGAGGCTGAAGGGGGAGGAAATACAGGCCATCTACTCCAGTCCGCTCAAACGCACCCTGGATACGGCCAATATAATCGCCGGCTACCACAACCTGGAGGTCAAGCCGGAGCCGTCCTTCAAGGAAATCCACGCCGGAGACTACGAAGGAGTCACCGTGGCCGATATCGGCCAGCGCTTCAGCCATATACTCACCGCCGGTCAGGACGGAAATATGCCCCGCATACCCGGCGGCGAATCGCTGCCGGAGCTTCAGCAGAGGGCTTGGGGGGCTATCAGACGTCTGGCCGCCGAGCACCCGGACGGACAACTGCTGGTTGTCAGCCACTTCTTCGCCATCCTGAGCATCGTCTGCGCCGTGCTCGACCTGCCGCTATCGCACCTCCGCCGCTTCCGCCTGGGTACCGGCAGCGTCACCGCCATTGAGGTGGGCGACCCGGTTGACCGGCTGCTGGTCTTCAACGAGAGTTGCTTTCAGCTTGACAGCCAGCTCTACTAGCCGGCCCGTTGCCCCCTGCCGTCAGGCCGACTATAATGCAGCTATATGGCCAAGAATAAACCGCCTGCGGTTGAAGAGCGGGTAAGGGATTTTCTTAAGCGGCACAATCCGGGCGGGCAACGCCTGCTGGTGGCCGTCTCCGGTGGAGCGGACTCGGTCTGCCTGCTCCATGTCCTGATAAACCTCCGGGAAGAGTTGAAGCTAAATCTTCACGTCGCCCACCTTGACCACGGCCTGAGGGGGGTCGAGGCTAAGGCCGACGCCGCTTATGTTTCCCGGTTGGCCTCGCGGCTGGGCGTGCCAGTCACCATTGAAAAACGTGATGTAACGGCATACAGGCAGGCGCACCGCCTCTCCACGGAGGAGGCCGCCCGCGAGGTGCGCTACCGCTTCCTGGCCGAGATGGCCGCCTCTACCGGCAGTAATATAGTAGCCGTCGGCCATACCCTAAACGATCAGGTGGAGACGGTGCTGATGCACCTGGTGCGGGGCAGCGGCACCAGGGGGCTGGTGGGCCTGAGGCCGGTCGGCCCCTGGCCGATGCCGGACGGTGAGGGCTTGACCGTTGTCCGCCCGTTTTTGGATGTCAGCCGCCGCGAGACGGAGGCCTACTGCCGCCGCCACCGGCTGGCCGCCCGAACGGATACCTCCAACCTGTCCCTTTCGCCGCTTAGAAACCGGATAAGACTGGAACTGCTGCCGCTTCTCAGGGAGTACAATCCCCGGGTGGCTGAGGCTGTACTGCGGACGGCCGCCATCGTCGCTGACGATCTGACCTTTCTTGACGGAGAGACGGAGCGTCTCTGGAAAAAGGTGGCGGCTAAGCGGCAGAATACCGTCGTCCTGGATAGGGACGCCTTCGGGTGGTTGCCGCCGGCCATCAAGCGAAGCCTGCTGCGGCTGTCCATAAAGAGATTAATCGGCGGGCTGAAGGATATCGAGGCCCGCCACATAGAGGCCGTAATGGAAGCTCTGGACAAGCCGGCCGGCAAACAGCTGAACCTGCCCGACGGCCTTATCTTTGCCACTGAATACGATAGATACCTGTTGACCACGGAGCCGGCGGCGCTGTCTCCCTTCCCCGTTCTGGAGGGCGAGTATCGGCTGAACATACCGGGGGAAACGTGGCTGCCGGGGTGGCTGGTTTCAGCCACCTTTGTCAAGCCGCCGCCTCAGGCGGAGGAGAACAAGTTGGTTGCCTATGTTGACCTGGAAAAGACGGGCAGACTGCTGCTGGTGCGCCCCCGCCGCCGCGGCGACCGCTTCATACCTGCCGGCCTGGGCCATGAAAAGAAGCTGGGCGTCTTTATGATTGACGCTCGCATACCGCAGGCGTGGCGGGACAGGATTCCGGTTGTCTGTTCTACGCAGCAGATAATCTGGCTGGCCGGCTACCGCCTGGACGAGCGGGCCGGGATTACCCCGGAAACGAAGAAGGTGCTTAGGCTGGAGTTCGGCCTCACAGCACCCGCTTGAGCCTGGGGTTGGCGGTGATACCGGGGATGCGGCCCCGCTTGGCGATGGGCCTGCCGTCAATCTGGTGCAGGTCGGCGGTGTAATCTATGGGACGGGCGCCGGAAATGTAGCTGCCGACGCCGAAGCCGTCCACCGGCGCTCCCTTTTCCTTGAAGTAGCTGATGCGCTCCGGGGTGAAGCCGCCGGAAGCGAAGATTTTCACATGCCCGTGGCCGGCCTGGTCCAGCTTTGCCCTTACTTCCTTGACCAGGTCGACGGTTACCCCCCCTAGCTCGCTGGGGGTGTCCAGGCGCACGCTGGTCAGCCTCTTGCCCAGCGCGACGGCCACACGCAGGCTCTCCTCGGCCTCGTCCCTGAAGGTATCCACCAGGGAGACGCGGGGCACCTGGGGCGACATATGCTTATCAAAGGCCAGTGTCGCCTCCACCGTGTCGCCGATGACGATTATCAGGGCGTGGGGCATGGTGCCGGCCGGCTCGATGCCGGCCAGGCGGGCGCCGGCTACGCTGGAGCAGCTCTTACAGCCGCCGACGATGGCGGCGTAGTCCATGACGCCGGCCACCGAAGGGTGGATATGGCGGGCGCCGAAAGAGGTTATGGGGATGTCCCCGGCGGCCCGTACGCACTGCCTGGCGGCGGTGACCCAGCCGCTGGAGTGGGCCAGGATGCCGCAGATGGCCGTCTCGTAGAGGCCGTAGCTGCGGTAGGGGGCGGTGATACGCACCGTCACCTCCTTGGCGGCCATCGGCTCGCCGTCGGTCAGCGCCCACACCTGGCGGTTATCGGCGGGCAGAACCCTGTCCAGCAGAGCGGTGACTTCTTCTATACCGCAGATGTAGCCGTCTCTGTTGGCGAAGACCTCCATCGTGGCCACCGGGTTGATGCCTTCCTTCTCCAGTATCTCCAGGGTGCGGGCGAAGTAGACATCGGCGGTGTCTCCTGAGAGCACCGCCTCGGAGGGCGTAAATCTTTTCATTCGGTATTTGCCTCCTTGAATCTGGTCAGCGTGGCGCCCAGTATCTTCTCCATATGCTGAAGTGCGAAGCGGTGCTCCTGCTCGTCCGGTGAGGCGACGCAGTCCACCGGCACCTCCACCTGGTAATCGCGGTTCCTGGCGTCGGCGGTGGTGTGCATAACGCAGATGTTGGTCAGCACCCCGCATATAACCAGCTTTTCCGGCTTCAGGTGCTCAAGCTTCGGCCCCAGTCCGGTGTCGTAGAAGGCGCTGTAACGCTTCTTGGGGACAAGCTCGCCGGGGTATTTGGCCAGTTCCGGGATTACCTCGGCCTCCGGGGTGCCGGCGATGCAGTGCGGCGGGAACATCTTGAACTCCAGGTCGTCGGGGTCGTGGTGGTCGGCGATGAAAAGGACCTGAGAGCCGATTTTAATCTCCTTCTCCAGCAGGCCCTGTATGTTGGGGATAATGCCCCTGGCCCTGTCGCCGGCATAGAGGGTCATCCCCGGCTCCAGGAAACAGCGCAGCATATCCACTACCAGCACCGCATTGGCCATAGCCCGTCTCCTCTGTTATTTCAGGTAATTCCGCAGCTTCGTGGCGAGTTCAAACGGGTCGCTGGAGATGACGCTGGCGGCGTAAATCTCCACGCCACCGATGTCCGAGGTCTGGCTTTCCAGGCTGCCCCGGTCAACCAGGCGGCACAGCACCGGGAAGCCCTGCCAGTTCTCCTCGGTGGGGCAGAGCGGCGGCGTCACCAGACTCAGGTTGAAGGATTTCACCCCCAAGCTATCCCGGAAGAAGGCCAGCATCTCATATATTGTTTCCTTGAAAGACCGGTTCAGCTCTTTGCCTGTAATCACAAGCTCATTATCCTTGAAAGGGGTTAGGTGGGCAAGTACCTGGACGCCGTTTGTGGCGGTGGCGCAGCCCAGGGAGCGGTGCACCTTGAAAAGGTCGTCAAAATAGCTGCTGCCATAGCGCTGCCCGTAGCCCCCGGCCAACCGGCGCAGCGCCTCAATTTTGGAGTAGTGGCGGCCGCTGGCCAGCGAAACCTGGGCGTGGCCGTGGTAGATGGAGGCGCCGGCCCGCCACAGGCAGTTCCAGGTTAGAAAGAAGTATTTTGCCGCCGGGTTCTCCTGGTGGGCTTTGCCGGCCCACTCCCAGGCTGTATCTATATAATCCACGACCTGCTCGCGGGAGAACTTGAGGGGGTGGAACTCGTTGAAGATTACCAGGCCGTGCAGGCCTTCGTACCTGGCCACGTTGCTGGCGGTGACGCAGTGTTTGCCGGTTACCCGGCCGAATGAGTTTTCCGGGGTCATCTCACGGGGATTGGCGAATATGTCCGTCTTCCCGGCTTCTGCGAGCTGTTCCTCCAGGCGGCCGGTCTGCCTGGCCTCGCCGGGGCGCAGCCCACGCAAAGGATTAAAGATGGACTCCTCCAGGGTTATACGGTTGGTAATGCGGACAATCTTTTGCCCGGTGACGGCCTCAAGCGAGCCGAATTGCTTCCTGGCCCAGGGCTGCATAGTCTCCGGCAACTTGAGCCTGCCGCCGCCGGCGCTGACGGCGTAAAGGCGGTGGAAAAGCGCCTTCTCCTGCGCCGGCAATGAGTCCACCAGCTGTTCAATAGAGGTGATACCGGGTTTGTCCTGACTCATCGCTCCCCCGCCCCGCATTAGTGCCAGAAGTGCCGGCTGCCGGTGAAGACCATGGCGATATCGTACTTATCGGCGGCTTTTATTGACTCATCGTCCTTTTTGGAGCCGCCGGGCTGGATGATGGCCGTCACCCCGGCCTGGGCGGCCAGCTCGACGCTATCGGGGAAAGGGAACATGGCGTCGGAGGCCATTACGCTGCCCCTGGATTTTTTACCGGCCTTCTCCCAGGCTATTTTCACGCTTACTACCCGGTTGGGTTGGCCGGCGCCCATTCCCAACAGCGTTTTATCTTTAACCAGGGCGATGGCGTTGCTCTTGATGTGCTTGACGGCCCGCCAGGCGAAGAGCAGCTCGGCCAACTCGTCATCCGTCGGCTCCCGCAGGGTTGCTGTCGTCAGGTGCATGTTGTCCTCGGTCAGCGAGTCCGAAGCCTGCACCAGCAGGCCGCCGCGGACGCGGCGGTAGTCCAGGTAGCCGGGGCGGGTGTTGATATAGGGTGGCAGGTAGGCCTTGAGGATGCGCAGGTTCTTCTTCTTTTTCAGTATCTCCACGGCTCCTGCCTCGTATTCCGGTGCTATCACTATCTCATAGAAGGTCTTTACGATTTCCGCGGCGGTAGCTTTGGTAAGCGGCCGGTTGACGGCCACTATACCGCCGAAGGCCGAGACCGGGTCGCCGGTGAGCGCCCGGCGGTAGGCCTCGGCGATGTCTTCATGGCTGGCCAGGCAGCAGGGATTGGTATGCTTGATGATGGCCACCGTCGGCGCCGAGAAGTCTATGGCCGTTGCCCAGGCGGCGTCGGCGTCCAGGATGTTGTTGAAAGATAGCTGCTTACCCCACAGCTGCTCGGCCCAGGTGATGCCGCTGTCGCTGGAGGCGCCGACCATCTGCTCGGCGTAAAAAGCGGCCGGCTGGTGGGGATTCTCCCCGTAGCGGAGGTCGTAGCGCTTGGTCAGGGCGATGGTCATCTGGTCGGGGAGGCCGGCTTCACCCTGCCTCAGGTACTGGGCGATGGCTGTATCGTAGGCGGCCACGTGCTGGAAGGCCTTCTGGGCCAGTCGCTTACGTTCAGGCAGGTCTACCTCCCCGGCCTTTAGCTTCCCCAGTACAGGCTGGTAGTCGGTGGGGTCTACCAGGACGATGACGCCGGGGAAGTTCTTGGCCGCCGCCCGCAGCATGGTCGGCCCACCGATGTCTATGTTCTCCAGTGCCTGCTCCATGGTGATGCCCTCCCGGGAGACCGTCTCCACGAAGGGATACAGGTTCACCGCTACCAGGTCGATAACCTGGATTTCGTTGTCCTTCAGTTCTTCCATATGGGCGGGGAGGTCACGCCGCGCCAGCAGGCCGCCGTGGATGGCGGGGTGCAGGGTCTTCACCCGCCCGTTCAGGATTTCGGGGAAGCCGGTGATGTCGGAGACGCTTTTAACCGCCAGACCGGCCCCGGCGAGGGCCTTTTTAGTGCCGCCGGTTGAGCAGATTTCAAAACCCAGCCCGGCCAGGCCTTTGGCCAGGTCAACCGCCCCGGCTTTATCGGATACGCTGATAATGGCTCTTATGGCTTTCCTCCTTGTGCTAATAAGATGTTCGGGCGGCCCTCTTTCTTAATACCAGGAAAACGACCACCCCGGTCAGAACCAGCAGCCCCGCCGAAGTGCCGGCGATGAAGGGCCAGTTAATCAGACGGGAGTGCACCGCTATTTCCTGGTCCTGATCCAGCGAGCCGATATCAAATATCCAGGTAGCCGTGTTGTCCTGGATGGAGTCGGCGTTGGATTCGGTTATCTCTCCGGGCAGGGTGATTGACCACGACATGCTGAAAAGGCCCTCCAGCAGCTGGCTGATGATGTCGTCATCGAACCCGTCCAGGCCGGTTAAATCATCCTCCACCGGGTCTTCTGGGATGGTGACCTGAAGCACGTAATCGGTAAAAAAGAAGTAGTTCCGGACGCGGAAATCGTAGTCCTCCAGGGCGTCCGGGTCGCTGCTAAAATCGGGTATGGCCAGTACCTCGTCGGCGCTGAATTCCCGGCTGGCGATGAGGGTAGAGGAGCTGGCGGAGCGTTCAATGGTGACCTCCCAGCCCTCCATTTCAAGGTCTCCGGTGGCCTCGGCGTCGTCCAGGAAGCCGGCCATCGGGCCGCTGCCGGTGAACCTTACCTCTTGGACCAAATCCCCGGAAGGTTTGATGGTGGTGTGAAGGTCTATATCTATCTGGGCGCAGCCGGCCAGGAGGGGCAGCAGGAGCGCCAGGACGGCCACGCCGGGGATTATCAGCCTTTTCTTTATCATCTTACTCTGCGCCGGCAATTATAACCCTGTCCTCGCCCTTCTGTTCAACCACCCGGCCGATAGCTATGGCCTCAGGCAGGGCCTGACCTATCTTTTCGGCATCGTCAGCGGCGGCGATAACGGCCATGCCGATGCCCATATTGAAGATGCGGTACATCTCCCTCGGGGTAACGGCGCCCTTCTCCCGGATGAGGTTGAAAATGGCCGGCACCGGCCAGGCACCGGCCTTAAGCCGGGCGGCTGTACCCGGCGGCAGGATACGCGGCAGGTTGTCTATCAGGCCGCCGCCGGTGATATGGGCCATGCCCTTGATATAGGAAAGAAGGGGCTCAAGCTGTAAATGGTAGCTGCGGTGCGGCTCAAGCAGTTCATCCCCCAGGCTGCGGCCTAGTTCCGGGTAGTGTTTGCCCAGAGCTTGCCGGTTAGTACCGAATATCTTGCGCACTAGAGAGTAGCCATTGGTGTGTAGACCGCTGGAGGGT
>DAOUZU010000040.1 GCA_030665535.1 Dehalococcoidia bacterium | reverse complement strand
CATTAATGTAAGACCCGTTAATGTAGGAAAGGAGCACTACGTATGGCCCTAACCGGAATACAGATATTCAAATGGCTGCCCAAGACCAACTGCGGCGAGTGTGGCGTACCCACCTGCCTGGCCTTCGCTATGAGCCTGGCCACGGGTAAGGCGGAGCTGGCGGCCTGCCCCTACATCTCTGATGAAGCCAAGGCCAAACTGGAAGAGGCCTCGGCGCCGCCCATCAGGCCGGTGGCTATCGGCTGTGGCGAGCGGGCACTCAAGGTGGGCGGCGAGACGGTTTTGTTCCGCCACGAGAAACGCTTTGAGAACCCCACCGGAATCGCCATGCTGATAAGCGATACCATAGACGCCGCCGATGTGGACGGCCGGCTTAAGAGATTCGCTGACCTCCAGTACGAGCGAGTGGGGCTCATCTTAAAACCTGAGCTTATTGCCCTCAAATCTGAATCTGGTGATGCAGCCACATTTACCGCTTTGGTCAATAAGGTCAAAGAGGGAAGCGACGCTAGCCTTATCCTGGTGAGCGACCAGCCGGCTGTTATTGCCGCCGCCCTGGAAAGCTGCGCCGAACAGAAACCCCTTATCCATGCCGCCACCACCGCTAATTATGAGGAAATGGCTGCCCTGGCTCTGGACAACTGCTGCCCGTTGGCGGCCCGGGCCGACAGCATTGGTGAGCTGGCTCAGCTCACCGAGAAACTCTCCCAACTGGGGGTCAAAGATATAGTAATCGATTCCGGAGCGGACAGTTTCCGCCAAGCCTTCACCGACCAGGTAGCCATTCGGCGGGCGGCCCTTTTAAAGAAGTTCCGCCCCCTGGGTTTCCCCACCATTGTATTCACCTGTGAGCTTACCGATGACCCCATGCAGGAAGCCCTGATGGCGGCCACTTTCGTGGCCAAGTACGGCGGCATCGTCGTCCTCTCCGATTTCCAGGGCGAGAGCCTCTTCCCCCTGCTAGTGGAACGGATGAATCTCTTCACAGACCCGCAGCGTCCACTGGCCACCACCCAGGGCATCTATGAAATCAGCGGCCCCGGCGAGAGTTCACCGGTACTGCTCACCTGCAACTTCTCCCTCACCTATTTCATAGTCACCGGCGAAACGGAAAACGCCAAGGTCCCCGGCTACCTGCTGGTCAAGGACACCGAAGGGCTCTCCGTGATGACCGCCTGGGCAGCCGGCAAGTTCAGCGCCGATATCATCGGCCCGTTCATAAAGAAGTGCGGTATCGCCGACAAAGTCACACATCGAAAGTTGATAATCCCCGGCTATGTCGCTGCCGAGAGCGGCGGTCTTGAAGAAGAGCTACCCGACTGGGAGATTCTGGTGGGGCCCAGGGAAGCGGCTCACATACCGGCCTACCTCAAAACATGGCAGCCATAAGGAGTAGAAGATGAAAATAGTCGGCGAGAACCTCAATATTATGTCAAATACCATCGGCCCTGCCCTGCGGGGGCGAGACACCGGGCCTGTGCAAAATATGGCTAGGGACGAAACGGCCGCCGGGATAGATTATCTTGACCTTAACATCGGCCCTGCCCGCAAGGCTGGCGACGAGATGATGGCCTGGGCGGTGGACGTCGTGCAGAAAGTTACCGATATCCCACTATCTCTGGATACCACCAACCCCATAGCCATGGAAGCCGGCCTCAAGACCTACAGGGGCCGGGCCCTGGTTAACTCAGTGTCTCTCCAGCCGGAGAGGTTGGAGAAGTTGCTACCTATGGTCAAGGAGTACAATGCAGAGATGATAGGCCTGCTGTGGGGCGTCGAGGGTATGCCCCGCGACGCCAACGAGAGATGCCTGCTGGCGGTAGATCTGGTCTACAAGGCCAACGAGATGGGCATCCCCAACGAGGACATCTGGATAGACCCCATCGTCACCCCGGTTAGCGTGGAGATAAACCAGGTGCAGGCCTGCCTGGAGTTCATGAGCATGCTTGGGGATATAGCCCCCGGTTGCAAGTCCATCATCGGCCTATCCAATGTCTCAAACGGTACCCCAACCCACCTCCGCCCCTACCTGAACCGCACCTATATGATTATGCTGATGAAGTATGGCCTCTATTCGGCCATTGCCGACGCCTTTGACAGCGAGCTTATCAGTATCGCCAGGGGTGAAATGCCCGAAATTGTTAACCTGGTACACCGAGTTATGGACGGAGAGCGGCCGGATATGGCCTCACTAAGCCAGCAGGAGGCCGAGTATGTGAAAACGGTGCGGGTGCTAACCGGTGAGTCACTCTACTCCCATTCCTGGCTTGAGGTCTAGCCGGGCCTCGCCGATGCATAACGGCTCGCCGTTACTCCCCGGCCAGCGAGACTTCCAGTATACCTACGGGCAGGCCTACGACATTGCCCGCCGGGCGCTGGCCGCTCTCGGCGATATAGAGGACCAGTGTCGCCGGAGCGGCACCAGTTGCCTGACCGAAGGCCCTACAAAGGCTATCGTCCTTTCCTATCTTAACGAGACTTATCAAATCAGCCTGCCCGATGCCGCCATCCAGCGCCAGGGCAGCCGCCGCCCGGTGCCGCTGCGGGACAAGTTGCTGATATTGCACTATTTCCTCCGCGCCAAGGGCAGCCCCTTAAGCCACAAACTAATCACCTATAAGGAACTGGCCAACGGTATCAACTACTACCCCACCTTCTACAAGAGGGCCGTTAAGCCGGTGGTGGACTGTTTTGGAGACCGCCCTGAAGCCCTCATCAGTGCCGCCGAACGGCTGGGCGGGCGGCAGGTGGCCTACGGCGATACGGCCGTTACCATAGATGCCTTCAGCCGGGTGTCCCTTACCTGGGTGCTCTGGCAGGGAGACAGCGAGTTGTCAAACGAGGGCAGTATCCTCTTTGACAACACCATCGCCGACTACCTGCCCACCGAGGATATCGCCGTCCTCTGCCAGACGGTCGCCTGGACACTGGTCAGGTTGGCCAAAAAAGAAGAGCCCCAGGGAGGTTAACCCCAGGGCCCTTCTTGTCTAGATCGTCTTTTGGTTCTTAGCCACCCACCGTCGCCGACCGGCAACACTCCAAACAATCCTAAAGCAGCTTGTGTTGAAGTGTACATTGGGGTGGGCTATAATGAAATTAAGTTTTTATATGGAAAACGGCCAGGATAATATAAGTATACTGCTGGCAGAAGACCATGTCATCGTGCGTGAGGGTACCCGTGAGCTGCTACAGCACCAGCCGGATATGGAAGTGGTCGGCGAGGCCAGTGATGGAGAGGAAGCCGTTACGCTGGCCAAGCAGCTCAAGCCAGACGTTATCGTTATGGACATCGCCATGCCCAAGCTTAACGGCATAGAGGCTACCAAGCAGATAAAGAAATTTCGTCCGGCAACGGCCGTGCTTATTCTGACGGCTTACGATACAGACCAGTACATCATGGCCCTCCTGGAAGCTGGGGCCGCCGGCTACCTTTTAAAGAGCGTCCGCGGCAATCAGCTCATAGACGCTATCCGTGCCGTCTATGCCGGCGAATCCGTCCTGCAGCCATCAACGACACGCAGGGTAATTGAGCAGCTTAAAGCCAAGGCTTCCGGGGAAGAGGAGATACCGAGCTTTTTGCCCTTGAGCGACCGTGAGATGGAAGTACTGAGGCTTTCGGCCAGGGGGGTTAGTAATAAAGAAATCGCCGAAACGCTGTTCCTCAGCAAACGAACGGTTCAGTCACACCTGAGTAATATCTTCAGGACGCTGATCGTGGCCTCGCGTACCGAGGCAGTATTATTTGGTCTTAAGAGGGGCTGGTTCAGCATAGAAGACCTGCCCTGACCGCAGGATTTCCATAACAACAAATGCGAGTACCAAAGAGTACACTGGCAGCGCTACGTCGCTCCCCCAAGCTCCTGCTGAATATCCACTTCTGGGTCGTGATGGCCCTGTTTGGTGGCGGCATTCTCCTTCATTATCCACAGATTATTCCCTTCATAGAACCGTTAGAGCCCGATTCCTTCCTGTTTCTCACCCGGCACTCTATTGGCCGCCTGGTTCTACTGCTGCCCATAACCTATGCCGCCCTCGTCTTCGGCCTGCGCGCCGGCTTGGCTAGCGTAACGGCGGCTGTTCTAATAATGCTGCCCAATCTCTTTCTGCTGACCCAGATCACCAACGATGACGTCATCGAGATGGCCGGCATTGTAGTCATCGGGCTGGTGGTCAATCTATGGCTGGAGAGCTACTGGACGGATAAAAAGCATCGTCAGCAGGCATACGCCCGGCTGGAGACGGCCCAGCGGGAGTTGCAGAGGATGCAGCAGAACCTGAGATTCTACTTAAAACAGATCACTATCGCCCAGGAAGAGGAGCGCCGCCGTATCGCCCAGGAGCTCCATGATGACACCGCTCAGGATCTGGTTGTGATGTCCCGCAAGCTGGACAGCTTTATCTCCCGGGGCAGCGACCTTTCCCCTGATGATATCAACTACCTGGAAGACCTGCACCACCTGATAAACAGGACACTAAGCGAGGTACGCCGTTTCAGCCAGGACCTGAGGCCCTCCGTCCTTGACGACCTAGGGCTTCTGCCGGCCCTGGAGTGGCTAACATCAGAACTTTCCAAGCACTTCAACATGGACATAGAAATAAAGGTGCAGGGCGCTGCCCGCCGCTTCCCCGAGGAGACAGAGCTGGTGATGTTTCGCATCGCCCAGGAGTCCTTGAGAAACATAGGTAAACACGCCAAGTCAAAGAAGGCCTGGGTAACGCTTAACTTCAGCCCCGATAAAACCGTGCTGACCATCAAAGACAAGGGCAAGGGCTTCAAACCACCGGAAAGGATTGGCGACCTGGCCGCCCTGGGAAAGTTGGGCCTGGCCGGCATGCAGGAGCGGGTGCAACTCATAGGCGGCCAGCTCAAAATAACCTCTCACCCCGGCAAGGGCACAACCGTCATCGTCACCGTCATGGATTCTGACAACATCAGTCAGTAGTCCTAAGTGAAACCCATGTTTTTATTGCTTTGCTACGACTAGAACTTATGATATAATACTTATGGTTCTGGCCGATTCTAGGCGCAATAATACGGAGGCAGCGATGGAACAGCCCTTGACACCCGATATAGACGTAGCCGATGTTATAAAAGAGGAAGGCGGCGACGCCTTCAAGCTATGCTACCAGTGCGGTACCTGCACCGCCACCTGCCCCTGGCACATGGTAAGGAACTTCCCCCCACGCCGTATGATACACCAGGCCCGGCTGGGACTTTCTGATTTTGAGGCCGAGGATATGTGGCTGTGTGTCACCTGTAACGCCTGCGTGCAGCGCTGCCCCCGAGGCGTGGAGATAATAGATGTTATGCGCGCCCTCCGCCGCTCCATAGCCAGCCTCGGCATAGCCGATGTCCCTGATGCTCTGCGTATGACCATTAAAAACATATCCAGCCTGGGCAACCCCCTGGGTGAGGCGCCGGAGAAGCGGGTGGACTGGGCCAAGGATCTCGGTGTCAAGACCTTCACTCCCGGCACTGAAGTACTCTTTTTTTCCTGCTGCATTCCCGCCTATGACCCCAAGGTGCAGCGCATTGCACAAGCCACGGCCACCATATTGAAAAAGGCCGGCGTTGACTTCGGTATCCTGGACGGCTCAGAGAACTGCTGCGGCGAGAGCGTCCGTAAGGCAGGTGACGAGGAACTCTACCAGCGCCTGGCCAAGCAGAACATATCCATCTTAAATGACAACAAGGTTACCAAGATAGTGGTCAGCTCTCCTCACTGCTACCATACCTTCAAGAACGAGTATCCGGAGCTAGGCGGCAAGTACGAGGTGGTTCACTTCACCCAGTATCTGGCCGAGCTTATCAAAGAGGGTAAGCTCAAACTCACCAAGGAGATAAAGAAGAAGGTCACCTATCACGACCCCTGCTACCTGGGGCGCCACAACGAAATCTACAATGCCCCCCGCCAGGTGCTGGAGAGCATACCCGGCCTGGAGCTTGTGGAAATGCCCTTTAACCGCGAGTACAGCCTGTGCTGTGGCGGCGGCGGCGGCCGCATATGGATGGAAACCAAGAAGGACGAGCGCTTCTCCGATATCCGCATAGAGCAGGCCCTGGAGACAGGAGCCGGAGCGATGGCCCTGGCCTGCCCCTATTGCATGAGCAATTTTGATGATAGCGTGCTCACTACGGGCAAAGAAGATGAGCTCGTTATCAGCGATGTGGCCGAGCTTGTAGCCCAGGCTCTCTAGGTTAAAAAGGAGACTTCGCAATGCAGGAAGAAGCTAAAATCGGTGTATATACCTGCCACTGCGGTACCAATATCGCCAGTGTGGTGGATGTGGATGAGGTCACCAAATTCGCCGAAACCCTGCCAGGTGTGACCGTAGCCCGAAACTACAAGTACACCTGCTCCGACCCGGGGCAGGATATGATAAGAGAAGACATCAAAAACCTGAACCTGAACCGGGTGGTGGTGGCCTCCTGCTCTCCCCGTATGCATGAACCCACCTTTCGTCGCACCTGCTCAAGCGCCGGTTTAAATCCCTATCTCTTTGAGATGGCCAATATCCGGGAGCACTGCGCCTGGGTAACCGAGGATAAAGAAGCGGCCACCGAAAAAGCCAAGGACCTCATAAGGGCCGCCATCAGCAAGGTGGCCCTTAGTGAGCCGCTGGAGGCAAGGGAAATACCTGTCAATCCCAATGTGCTGGTGGTTGGCGGCGGCATATCCGGCATGCAGGCCGCCCTGGAGGTGGCCGATTCCGAAAGCCAGGTGTACCTGGTGGAGCGAGAACCCAGTGTCGGCGGGCACATGGCCCAGCTGGACAAGACCTTCCCCACCCTGGACTGCTCCGCCTGCATATCCACACCTAAGATGAGCCTGGTCGGCTCACACCCTTATATTGACCTGATGGCCTATAGCGAGGTTGAAGAAGTCTCCGGGCACGTCGGCAACTTCAAGGTAAAGGTGCGCAAGAAGGCCCGCTTTATTAAGACCAGCCCCTGTACCGGCTGCGGTGAGTGCAGCATGGTCTGCCCGGTGGACGTGCCCTCGGAGTTCGACCTGGGCATGGTCACCAGGAAAGCCATTTACCGCCCCTTCCCCCAGGCGGTGCCTAATGTCTTTACCATCGACAAGAGAGGTATTTCCCCCTGCCGTGCCGCCTGCCCCGCCGGGGTAAACGCCCACGGCTATGTCGCCCTTATCGCCAAGGGTAAGTTTGCCGAGGCATTAGAGGTGCTGCGGCGGACGATGCCATTCGGCAGCGTCTGCGGCCGTGTGTGCACCCATCCCTGCGAGCAGGAGTGCGAGCGAGGCAATGTGGACGAGCCGATAGCCATCCGCGCCCTGAAGCGCTTCATGGCCGACTATGAGCTGAAAGAGGGCCGCGGTGAGGTATCGCCGCCCGAAATAACCAAAGACGAAAAGGTAGCCGTCATCGGTTCCGGCCCCGCCGGTATGGCCTGCGCCTACGACCTGGCCCTGCTGGGCTATCCGGTTACCGTCTACGAGGCGGCCTCTGAGGCCGGCGGTCTGCTGCGCTACGGTATCCCCGAATACCGGCTGCCCAACGCCATGCTGAATAACGATATAGCCTTCATCAAACAGATGGGGGTGGAGATAAAGACAGGCTCTCCGGTGAAAAGCATTAAGGACACCCTGGCCGGGGGCCATAAGGCTGTCTTCCTGGGTATAGGCGCCGCTAAGAGCCAGCAGATGGGTATCCCCGGTGAGGACTCCCAAGGCGTAATGGCCGCCCTTGACCTGCTACGTGAGGTAAACTCCGGGGAGAAGGTAACCCTGGGGAACAAGGTAGCCGTCATCGGCGGTGGTAATGCCGCCGTAGACGCCGCCCGGACGGCTAGACGGCTGGGGGCGGCAGAGGTTACCATCATCTACCGCCGCTCCAGGGTGGAGATGCCGGCCATAGCCAGTGAAATAGCCGAGGCCGAGGAGGAAGGCATAAAGCTGGATATCCTGGCTGCCCCGGTAGCGGTACTGGCGACAAAGGGCAAGGTGAGCGGCCTTAAGTGCATCAGGATGGAGCTGGGCGAGCCGGATGAGAGTGGCCGCCGCCGCCCCGTGCCCGTAGAAGGCTCCGAGTATGAAGTAACCGTAGACAATGTCATTATAGCTATCGGTCAGACGGTGGATAAGGCCGCCCTCTCCGATGAGCTTGCCTATACCGATAGGGGCACAATCAGAGTAGACCCGCTGAGCCGGCAGACGAGCCTGGCCGGTGTCTTCGCCGGTGGCGATACCGTCTCCGGCCCGTCCACGGTCATAGAGGCCATTGCCGCCGGTAAGGAAGCGGCCATCTCCATTGACCGCTACCTGAGGGGGGAGG
>DAOUZU010000107.1 GCA_030665535.1 Dehalococcoidia bacterium | reverse complement strand
GAAGCCCAAGTTCTTCATCCCCATTCACGGGGAGTACCGCCATTTGAGTTTGCACACAAAGCTGGCCCATACCGCCGGCATACCGCCGGAAAACACCTTTGTCCTGGAAGACGGCGATATCCTGGAGCTTAGCGCCAAGTCAGGTAAGGTGGTCGGCCGGGTGGCCTGCGGCAACGTCTACGTGGACGGCCTCAGTGTCGGCGATATCGGCGGCGTGGTGCTGCGCAACCGCCGCATGCTGTCACGGGATGGTATGGTGGTGGTCATCGTCGCCATCAACCAGCAGTCCGGGCGGCTGGTGGGACGGCCGGATATTGTCTCCAGGGGTTTCGTGGATACCGAGAGCGCGGAGTCCAGGCAGATGCTTGACGATAGTTGCGACCTGGTGGCCAAGGTGCTGGACCACGACGGCAAGCGCCTGGCCGAGTGGGGCTCCGTCAATAACCGGGTACGGGACACGCTGAATAAGTTCTACTACGAGCGCACCAGGCGCCGCCCGATGATACTGCCGGTGATGGTTAAGGTTTGATGGCCAGTAAAAAAGACAGGATTAAGTTCAAGAAGGCAAGCCGCGGTAAAAACAGGGTTGCCAGGCCGCAGCGGGAAAAACCTTCCTCCGGGGGGTCTTTGCGCTGGCTGTGGCGCCTCACGCTGACGACGGCTATAGTGGTCGTTCTCTTCTGGCAGCAGGAGGCCATCACTTCCTGGCTGGATGATATCGGCCAGGGCACCGTCGGCTTCTTCGGCTGGGGGCTGGCCCTGATTATACTGGTCGTCCTGGCCATATTCGCCTTTATCTGGCGGCAGCAACTGGCGGAGCTTTCCCGCCGCTGGAGGCTGCACCTCTGGAACCTCTGGCTGGGAACAGCCGCTTTTGTTTTTGTAGTATGGGGCATCCTGGCCTTCTTAGACCTGGGCGGCCAGTTCGGCCAGGACATCATCGGCGAAGACCAGGCCGGTGGCATCCTCCGCCTGGTAGGTCTGGTGGTGCTGGGCATTATCCTGGTAGCCCCCCATTTTATCTGGCGGCTGGTAAAAGGTTTATTCTCCTGGATAGGCCAGCCGGCCAAGGCGCCGCCGCCTCGGCCTATAAGGGAGGAGTACCGGCCGGCGCAGCGGCCGGGTATGGCCCGCCCGCCCCAGAAGGCGCCTCTGTCTAAGGGAATGGAGCCGCCGGCGGTGCTGGTGCCGCCGGAAATCACCCGGCCGGATGTAAAGCCTGAGCCGGCGGTGGCTAAATCACAGGAAGCCAAGCCGGAGCAAGACCTGAAGCAGGTGGCCCAGGAAGTGTGGCAGAAGTACGGCCAGTCGCCGTCGCTGACTGTCGTCGATGGCTGGAGTCTGCCGCCGATAGACATCCTGGACCACGCCCAGGAGGTTGAGTTCAGCGATGCCGATAACATAAAGAGGAGCCAGCTTATCGAGGAGGCTCTGGCCAGCTACGGCGTGGAGGCCCGGGTCGTCCAGATAAACGCCGGGCCGACGGTCACCCAGTTCGGCATAGAGCCCGGCTGGGATCGCCGGGTAAAAGAGATTAAAGAGAAGGACAAGGACGGCCGTACCAGCATCAGCAAGAAGGAGGTCTCCCGCACCAGGGTAAAGGTGGAGAGAATCACCTCGCTGGCCAACGACCTGGCCCTGGCCCTGGCCTCCCCCAGCATAAGGATTGAGGCGCCGGTGCCGGGCAAATCCATAGTCGGTATTGAGGTGCCCAACGCCACCTCCGGGGTCGTCAGTCTGCGCGGGGTGATAGAGACCAACGCCTTCCAGAAGATACTGACCCGCTCGTCCCTGGCCCTGGGCCTGGGCAAGGGGGCCGGTGGCGAGGCCATAGCCGGAGACCTGGACAAGATGCCCCACCTGCTCATTGCCGGGGCCACCGGCAGCGGCAAGACCGTTTGCCTGAACGCCATCATCTGCTGCCTGCTGCTGGACAACACCCCCAATGATATCAAGCTGATTATGATAGACCCCAAACGGGTGGAGTTGACGCCCTATAACAGCCTGCCCCACCTGGCCTCGCCGGTCATTGTAGATGTCCAGAAGGCACTGCCGGCGCTGCGCTGGCTGAATCAGGAGATGGACCGTCGCTACCAGACGCTGGCCACCGTGGGTTCCCGCAACATTGCCGCTTTCAACAAGGGCAAGCACGGTGACGACAAGATGCCCTATACGGTGCTGGTGATAGACGAGCTGGCAGACTTAATGATGGCCGGCTTTGACGAGGTGGAGCACATCCTCTGCCGCCTGGCCCAGCTGGCGCGGGCGGTGGGTATACACCTTATCGTGGCCACCCAGCGCCCATCGGTGGATGTGGTCACCGGCCTTATTAAGGCCAACTTCCCCACCCGTATCAGCTTCGCCGTTACCTCCCAGGTGGACTCGCGCACTATCCTGGACATCGGCGGCGCCGAAAAGCTGCTGGGCCGGGGCGATATGCTTTATGCGCCCACCGAGGCGGCCAAGCCCAAGCGGCTGCAGGGCTGCTATGTCTCCGATGCCGAGGTGGAGAGGCTGGTCTATTTCTGGAACAACCAGAAGCGTGAAGAGGCCCTTGCGCCACGGATAGACGAGCTTAAGCCGCAGTGGGAAGCGGGGACAAAAGATGGCTACCCCGACGACTCGCTGCTGGAGGCGGCGCGGCAGCTGGCCCGGGAGCACGACAACGTCTCCACCTCTTTCCTGCAACGGCGGTTGCACATCGGCTACCCGCGGGCGGCTCGCATCATGGACCAGTTAAACGAGGAAAAGGACGAAGGGGAAGAGTAGTACCCGGTTCTGCTTGCCCTAGGTGTCAAACCACTCCGAGTAGCTCTTATCTACGGCCAGGCCATCGTCCACTATATTGACGATAAGGCGGGTGTGCTTGTTGGCCGGTTCCCGCAGCGTGAGGCTGATTACTATTGAATGGCCGGCGGCCAGGTTGAACGGCTGGCTTTCCACAATATTCCACAGCATGTCACTGCCGGCGTCGAATCCGGCCTGGATATATACACCGGAGGCGTCAGCCGTACCCAGGTTTTGGATGGTGACTGTCATCTCCACACGGTCGCTCCGGGAGGTGGCCTCCCACTGGTGGGTAAAAATGGCTACCGGCGTCAGGTCGTATATATCGGCGGATGCATTCTTGTATTCGGGAGGCACCTCGCCCAGCTTCCAGCCGCTGCCGGTCGTCTCCATGTAGTAATAGCGCTCTCCCTCATACTCCCAGTAGGAGCCGAAGACGTCCTCAAGGCCGGCCACGCCGATGGCGGCATGCCCTCCCGCTGTCTGCGTGGCGGCGAAGATGAGAAAGACCGCCTCGTGGTCCATCATATCCAGCAGCGAGGCCAGCAGTATGGCGGAGTCCTCGCAGTCGCCGCCCATGTCAATCAGCGTTTCTATCGGATACCGGGGGTATTCGTCAAAGGGGGTGGTGACGGAATCGGCGCTGTAGGGCAGGCTCTGCACGAAAGAAATGGCAAACTCGGCCGTCTGGCGCGGGTTGAAGCCCTCTTCTCGGGCCACCGCCTCCAGCTCTGAGACCAGATCTTCGAGGTAGGCATCGTCCATAGGGTGGGTGGCATAGACCGAGTAGTTGGCCGTGGGTGTCCTGGGTAGCTGGAAATAGTAGTCGTAAAGGG
>DAOUZU010000097.1 GCA_030665535.1 Dehalococcoidia bacterium | reverse complement strand
TTATTGCTAGTGCCAATTTTCTATTCTAGGAAAAAAAAGAGTAAAGAGTGAAAAAATATACTTGGTAATAGAGCAAATATTGGTAGAATATAAGTAAATGGGGGGAAAATTATGGGAAAACGAATTCATAAGACTGAAGTCCCTGCCCACCCCAGCCATGAGCCCACCGACAGGCCGACTGCAAAAGAGCTGCTGATGTTACTAGGGATGACACATTCCGCCAAAGTGTAACTTGGTAAGTGTTATAATTGCTCGGCAAGTCATCTTATAGAAATGTCTATCCTGTTAGCCAGATGAAGATACAGAGACAGGAATATTTTTCTTTCTACTCGCACCTGTGCGGCGCTATAGTCGCCTTGGTGGTGGCACTGGCACTTGTCTATCAGGCCAGATCCAGCCCGCCCCTGGCAATAGTCTCCATTGTATACGGGTTAAGCGCTATTTTTATGCTGCTCAGCAGCTCCCTGTACCACGCCTACAAAAAACAGGAAAACGAGACTGGTTTCCTCAGAAAGATGGATCATTTCGCCATTTTCTGCATGATTGCCGGCACCGCTACTCTGCTGAGCTATGTTTATCTGGAAGGCTATCTAAAGTGGGGCATAATTATAGCGCAGTGGGCCCTGGTGTTCGCCGGTTTCTTCCTCAAGGTCTTCTACATCAGGGCACCGCGGATTTTTACCACGGTAGTATATCTGCTAATGAGCTGGATGGTAATAATCCCCATCAAACAACTGCTCTCGGCGATGCCGACAACCTCGATAATGCTGCTTTTCCTGGGCGGTCTCGCCTACTCAACCGGAGCTGTTTTTTATATGCTGAAAAAACCTAATCCCATGCCGAACTTTTTCGGTTTCCATGAAATATTCCACCTCTTTATTCTGCTCGGGGTGTTTCTTCATATGCCGGTTGTCTACCTGGCCGTTAGCAATGCCATCTGAAAACCACTGAATAAGTTGACGGATTGTTAGTCCGCTATCTCTCGTTTCCCAGGCTCCCGGGCCACAACGCTTTTTGTAAAAACGCTGGTTTCGTAGTGTTCAGGCATTTATGGCCTGCGACACTTGTTGGCCGAGTTCCGTGCATTATTCAAGAAGAATCTCAGCTACCTCTTGTTTACCATCAAGTCGCGTAGATTTGCACGCAAGTGCTAACTGGAAAGAATCTAACGGCACAGTCCTAAAAGCAGGGTGGTTATCCTCCACAATAGCCCATCGGATACAAAGAGGGGGAATCCTGAATGGATTCCCCTTTACTGTGTTTGCGTATGCGGTGCTTCTCTCGACACCCCGGTTCTGACAGGCTCTGCCCCTATTTCTTGGGGCCGGCTTTGGCGGCGGAGAGGTGTTTCTTCACCGTGTCCTTCAATTCCTCGGAGGTGAAGGGTTTGGTGATATAGCCATCGGCACCCATCTGCTCGGCCTTATTGAGTGCCGGTTCCGGACGGTCGACGGCCATCTCAAGCTCTGGCGATGGTGAGACCACGGCCTCCAGTTCGGCAACGGGCTTTTTTGTGTTGGTTTTGCTCTTCATTGGCGTTTTAACATCCAGTCCCGGCCCGGCCTACTGGCCTGCCTTGCCTATCCGGTTGGCCTCCGCCCTAAGCCCGTCTATCTCTTCACTGGAAAACAGCCTCCAGCCCCTCCTGTCGCGGTAGGCGGCTTCGGGGAAGCGGTCTTCCTTGAGCCAGCGGAAGAGCGTGGTCCTGTTTATGCCCACCATCCGGCAGACCTCTGCCGTTCTATAATAGGCTTGACCCCTGATGACGACAGACATAATTACAATACCTCGAATATATCCTACAGGTATACTCTAGTATATGCTGACCTGAAGTAAAACCCCCCTTTAGTATTGGGCCTATGGTACTTTTATCACCACGGCATTTGCCGATTGGGGGCAGGCTAGCTTACCGTCTCCACCTTGAGCAGGTTGGTGCTGCCGGGAATGCCAACGGGGATACCGGCTGTAATCACTACCAGGTCGCCGGCTTGGGCCAGGCCAAGTTCCTTGACCACCCGGTCGGCTAAGGCGAAAATATCATCCACTGCTGATACACCGGCTATCTGATACGGCTGGACGCCCCAGGAAAGCAGTACCCGTCTGCAGACGGCACGGCTGGGGGTAATGGCTATGATGGGCATGCGGGGCCGGTATTTGGCGACACGCTGCGCCGTGGAGCCGGACTGGGTGAAGGCGACTATCGCCGCCGCTTTAAGCTGATGGGCGCTGTGGCCGGCGGCATAGCCGATTATCTCGTCCGTATGCGGGTTCAGCCACTGACCCCTTTCGGCGTGGACGGATTCATAGGGCAGCTGACGCTCCGTCTCCCGGGCAATCTGGGCCATTATCCTTACAGCGCCGACGGGATACTTGCCGATGGATGTCTCCGCTGAGAGCATAATGGCGTCACTGCCGTCTAATATGGCGTTAGCCACGTCGGTAACCTCGGCCCGGGTGGGACGGGCGGCCAGTATCATTGACTCCAGCATCTGGGTGGCCGTAATAACGGGCTTGCCCGCCCGGTTGCATTTCCTGATGATTTCCTTCTGAACCAGCGGTATTTTGGGCAGGGGAATATCGACCCCCAGGTCGCCGCGGGCCACCATAATGGCATCGCTTACGGCCAGCAGGCTGTCGAAGTTCCGCACCGCCTGGCCGCGCTCTATCTTGGAGATAATAGGGATAGCAGCCCCTTTCTCCCCCAGCGCCGCCCTCACCTGCTCCACATCGTTCGGCTCACCTACGAAGGAGAGGGCCAGGTAGTCTGGCTCCTGCCCGGCGGCAAATTCAAGCTGTTCCTTTAGCTGCCGGTTTAGATAGGGGCCGCTACTGGGCATACCGGGGACGACAATCCCCCGGCCCGGGGTGAGCCGCCCGCCGACCACCACCCGGCTCTCGACTTCGGTGTCGCTGACGGCCGTGACCTTAAGCTGGAAAGCGCCGTCGTCGATGAGGATAGTATCGCCGGCCTTCACCATCCTGGGGAAGGTGGCCAGGCTAACCGGAATCAAGCCGGCGTTACCGGTCACCCGCCTGGTGGTAAGCACCACACCGGCGTCCTTTTTTAGCTCGGCGGAGCCGCCGTCAATACTGCTTACGCGGTATTTGGGCCCGGCCAGGTCTATCAGGATAGCCACTAGTGTGCCCAACCGCCTGGAGACCCTTCTGACGGTCTGGATGTAGCGGGCATGCTGGCTGGCCGTGCCGTGGGAGAGATTGAGGCGGGCCACATTCATACCGGTCTTTATGAGCCGCTCAATAACGGCCGCCGAGGCGGTTGCCGGGCCGATGGTGCAGACTATCTTCGTCCGCTGTTTGAAGTAGTACTTATTCTGCATTCTCTAGCCGCCTGATGACTTCTATAACGACCGCCGCAGCCTGGCAGTCCGTCAGCCGGTGCCTGGTTTTGCCGCCGGCCAGATATACCTGGCTACCGCGGCCCTTAAGCATACCACAATGGCTGTATCCGCAAGGTTTCTAATAAGGAAATGAAGAGAGTCCAAACGTCTTTATGGAATAAGGCGCAGAAGATAGTATATCCTTAGTTATTAAATAATTAAATAATTAAGGAATATAGTAATGAGTAATGTTAAGCAAATTGTTAAGCAAAAGGAGTTAAAAACGCGACGTCCTGGAGCGGGTGAAGGGATTCGAACCCTCGACGTCTTGCTTGGGAAGCAAGCACTCTACCACTGAGTTACACCCGCAGAATCAAAGCTATTTTACGCCTATTTTAGGCCCCTGTACAGGGGGGGTGCTTACTTCGCCGGGAACCGGGGGTGAAAAAGGGGGCGAAAACCGCTCCGAAAAGGCAGCCCCCGGGCTGTCCCTCCGGGACCTGGCCCATGCCTGGACGCTGGCGGCGCGGGCCGAGGCCAAGAGCGCTGCCACCATCACCATCATGCTGCGCTCCCTGGGCTACTTCGAAGACTACCTTGTAAGGTTGGGCGTACCGCCTCTTCCCTGCGTGGTCACGCCCGTCCTTATAAGGTCGTACATCGTCTACCTCAAAGAGAAACCGGCTTTCTCCCGCCACCCCTATAGCCGGGCACAATCCCATAAGCTCTCCGACCAGACGGTACACGGCTACTGCCGCAATTTGAAGACTTACTTTAACTGGATCACGGCCGAGGGTTTCTTGCCCAGTTCACCCTTCGAGCGGATCCGCCTGCCGCGCTTGGTGCAAAAAGTCATCAGGACCTATTCGGAAAGTGAGTTTACAGCGCTGCTGGGGGCAATTGACACTTCATCACCCGCGGGGTACCGCGACCTTTGCCTGGTACTGCTCATGTTTGACACCGCGGCCCGCAGTGGTGAAGTCGGCGGTATGAGACTTACTGATGTCAATTTCGA
>DAOUZU010000080.1 GCA_030665535.1 Dehalococcoidia bacterium | reverse complement strand
CCTGGTCGACGCTATCGCGGCGGCAGTCCGCCTGGCAGGGCTGGGCGCACACGAAGCCGCAGGTTGACGGCAGGGGGTTGGTCTGCCGGATTACGGCCAGGGTGTCGTCAAACCGGCCCTGGGAAATGAAAGCCGTATATCCCTGGACATCTTGATGTATGGGGCAGGCTGCCTGGCAGGGTGGGAGGGCCTGCCCTTTATGAGTGGGGGCAGAGGATGGTTTCAATGCTGCGCCGGGCATCATACTGTGCCAACCTTAAACCTGATAACGGGTGGCTTAGGCCTAAAGTACTATATCTTAAGTAGTATACAGTGCCAATTACCAATTGTCCATAAATATTATGAAACGGGGCGTTTTGGCATCACGACATCGTGGAGTCCGGTGACGAAGGGGGTTCAAGGCCAGCCTCTAGACTTACTCCCAGCGGAAGAAGCGGATAGCCAGCACCATTGTGACCACAAGCCAGACACCCAAAATGGCCACATCAAAGCCCAGGGAGTGCAGTGGCGTGGCGTCAACCATAACCTGACGGAAGCTGTCACCCAGGTAGGTGAGGGGGATGGCGTCCACGATGGGGCGCATGAAGTCCGGGAAGAGTTCCACCGGAAAGAATATCCCGGAAAGAAAGAGCATGGGGAACTGGACGAGGTTGATTAATGGCATTGCCCCTTCCACCGTTTTGGCCCTGGAAACGGCAAAGTAGCCGATACTGACAAATGTCAGGGCACCCAACAGCACAAGCCCGAGGAGCACAAACCAGTTACCGACAATCTGTACATCAAAGGCGAAGAAAGCGACGGCTATGATTATGATCGCTTGGACAACGGCCAGTATCAGCCGGTAGGCCACCTGGCTGAACATCATCGTCGAGCGCCGGAGCGGGGTAGCCCCGAAGCGTTTCAGTACCTGCTTCTCCCGCCACTCCACCATCGGTACGCCGCCGAACATACCCAGGAACAACATGGACATAGCCAGGATGCCGGGTACCAGGTAATCAATATTGCGCAGTTGCTGAGCCTGGATGGACTCCTGGGTCAGATTGAGCAGAACCGGCTGCCCTGTCAGCTGCAGATTAATCACATTGATGGACTGATTGAGAACGGAAAGGATTATAGGCGACGATGTCGTCTGGGAGGGGTCGTAGTAGACGGTGATATCCGCCGCCTGGCCGCTGGACAGGCTCTCCTCCAGACCGGCCGGGATAAGAACAACGGCCCTCAGGTCGCCGTCTTCAAGTTCGGCCAGAGTTTCGTCCAGCCCACCCTCGGTTATTTCAAAAACCGGTATCTGCCGCAGGGATTCGGAGATACTGGTGCCGATGGGTGAATCATCGTTGTTGATAAGGCCGATTTTATAGCTAATATCCTGCTCACCGCTGAAGGCAAGCCCGAAGATAACCATAAACAGCAGCGGAAAGGCGAAAGTGAAGAAAAGGGCCGTTCTGTCCCTTATAAACTGCTTGAAGTTGGCGATGATTAGCTTATTGAAGGCTCTCATTCTCTTATCTTCCTGCCAGTGAGCTTGAGAAACAGATCCTCCAAGGAGGCCTCTCTAACATGGAGGTCCTTCAACTCTCTGGTGAGGTCGTGCTGCTCGGCGTATTTCAGTATGGCCGACATCGTGGCCGGTATACTATCTGAATAGATGACGGTCTCGCTCTCATCCTGGGCGACATTGGTAACCCCGGGCAGCGCCCGCCAGACATCCTGAGGCTGCGGCGGCTCAAGGAAAAACTGGATAGCCTTTTCCTCAAAGTGGTTTCTTATCAGCTCCTGGGGAGTCCCCAGGGCGATAATCTTGCCGTGGTCTATAATGGCCACCCGGTCGCAGAGGCGCTCGGCTTCTTCCATATAGTGAGTCGTCAGGAAGATGGTCTTTTTGCGGGCGCTCATCTCCTCTATAACCGTCCACAGGCCGCGCCGCGCCTGGGGATCCAGGCCGGTGGTCGGCTCGTCAAGAAAGGCTATCTCCGGGTCGTTGACCATAGCCATAGCCACCGATAGGCGTTGTTGCTGGCCGCCGGAAAGGTTCTTGACCATCACCTTGCGGCTCTCCGTAAGGGAAAGCAGTTCCAGCACCTCGCCGGGGGGGAGAGAGTGCTCGTAGAGACCACCGAAGAGGTTCAGTATCTCCTCCGTGGTGAGCAAGGGAAGTAGGGAAGGCGCCTGGAGCTGAATGCCGATTTTCTGCTTGATTCTGGCCGGCACTTTGGCCACATCCATTCCAAGGACGGTAACCCGACCGGAATCGGCCTGGCGCAGACCTTCGATTATCTCAACGGTGGTCGTCTTGCCGGCGCCGTTGGGGCCCAGCATACCGAAGACCTCGCCCTTCTTAACCTCAAAGCTGATACCGTCAACAGCCCTTACCGGGCCATAGGTCTTAACGAGTTGTTCAACTTCAATTACCATAGTTAATCTCAGTAGTTATACTAAAAGGTGGCAACACTTCAGGCAAACCCGGGCAACATAAAATCTAGGTAACAAGGAGTATTATGCCCACAAAGACGATAATAACGGCCGCCGCCAGGATCATGTACAGCACCCAAGGGTGCGGCTTCCGGGTTTCGTCAACGGGCGGTTTTTCCAGGGCAGCCTGCTCCAAAGCGGCCAATTCCTCCGGGGGAAGGTCTGAGTGCTCCGCCCACTGCTTGTAGAGCTTCTTTATCTTTCTGTCCTTGGAGAAAGTACCCTTAATGCTTGAGGCGGCGCGGCCTATAATCTCTTTAGTCTCGTGAAGTATGGGGGCCTCGTCGTCATCGTCGGTGGTGGTGGCGGGGGCAGCAGCCGCCGGGGCCAGTTCTTTACCGCAGTGGGGGCAATACTGGGTGTGCGCAAACAGCTCCTGGCCGCAGTAAGGGCAGAAGAGGAGCTTGTCTTTTTCCAGTTCACCTGCCGGGAGTGAGTCGCCGCAGTAGGGGCAGAAACTCAGGCCGGCGGGAAACCGGGATTCATCTATCTCGTTGTCGCAGTGCGGACATTTCATTTATTGTCCCCCCAGTATTTATCGGGCTCATTATAGCACGCTTTACCCCGGTTGAGAACAGCCAATTGGACAGAAAACAGGCGGGAGACTATAATTCTTGATAGCTATGGCTGCTAGCGAAAAACCCCACATCCTAATCGGCCGGGCCAAGATTGCCGTCGCCGTAAAGCGAATGGCGGCTGAAATAGAGAAGGACTATCGCGGCCGGGATCTGCTCGTTATGGGGGTGCTGAAGGGCGCCTTCGTCTTCTGCGCCGACCTGGTGCGACTGATTAACCTGCCGCTGGTGGTTGATTTTATCGGCCTGTCCAGCTATCACCAGGGCCAGCAAACCTCAGGGTCAATACGGGTAACGCATTTTCCTTCCTGCTCCCTCAAGGGAAAGGATGTGCTGGTTGTAGAAGATATTGTGGATACCGGCCTGACCACCACCTTTCTGCTGGGTTACCTGAAAGAAAAGGGGACGGCCTCCGTCAAGCTGTGTTCCCTGACGGATAAACCTTCACGGCGTCAGGTGCCGGTAGCCATCGATTATCTGGGCTTCACCGTGCCCGAAAGATTCATTGTGGGCTATGGCATAGACTATGGCGAGAGGTTCCGCAACCTGAAAGACATCTGCTACGTGGAGGAAGACTAATGCCCGTCGGGTTGGCTGAGCTTATCGCCGTGGCCCGGGGGGACAGGCCGGCAGACCTTATCCTCGCCGACGCCGGGGTGGTCAATGTTTTCAACGGCCGGATTGAGGCCGGCAACGTGGCCATTTACAGGGATACAATTGCCGGGGTGGGCGACTATACAGAGGCCGTCGAAGTAATAGACCTTGGCGGCAGGTTCCTGGCCCCGGGCCTTATTAACGGCCACACGCACATTGAAAGCTCAATGCTGGATATAGGCCAGTACGCCCGGGCGGTAGTGCCCCGGGGAACGCTGGCGGTGGTTACCGACCTGCACGAATTGGCCAATGTTACCGGACTGGACGGCCTGAGATATGTGCTGGACTCGGCCAGGCGCCTGCCGCTGGACGTATTCCTGCTGGTGCCTTCCTGCGTGCCGGCTACCGGGTTCGAAACGGCGGGGGCCCGGCTGGGGGCTGAGGATATCCGCCGCCTGCTGCGCTGGAAGGGTGTAATCGGTTTGGGGGAGGTGATGAACTTCCCCGGCGTCATCGGCGGTGACCGGGAACTGCTTCAAAAGATAATAATGGCCAGAGGCAAGGTTATTGACGGCCACGCCCCCGGGCTGGGCGGCAGGGAGTTGGCCGCCTACGCCGCCGCCGGCATCGGCTCCGACCACGAATCGGTTTCCCTCCCCGAGGCCGCTGGGAAACTGCGCCAGGGGATGTACATCATGATAAGGGAGGGCTCATCGGAGAAGAATCTCAAGGACTTACTGCCGCTGGTGACGGATAAGACCTATAAAAGATGTTTCTTCGTGGTGGATGACCGCAGCGCCGCTGACCTCCTGCGGGACGGTGATATGGACGCCGTGGTCAGGAAGGCCATTTCCCTGGGCCTTGAACCGGTGCGGGCAATCCAGCTGGCCAGCATCAACGCCGCCGAGTATTTCCGCCTTAACGGGTTGGGGGCCGTCGCCCCCGGCTACCGGGCCAATATCATAGCCATCGACGATCTTTCCAGCTTCAAGGTTGAGGAGGTCTACCATAACGGCAGGTTGGTGGCCCGGCGGGGGCAGCCGCTATTTCCGTTGCGAAAAGCCGGGAAGAAGCCGGATAGCACCGTGAATATTAAGCCTTTCGGCCTCAAGGACCTGAGACTGCCGCCCCGGGGTGAGAAAATGCCGGTGATAGAGGTGGTGCCCGGCCAGATTATTACCCGCCGCAGGCTGGAAAAAGTAAAGACTCTCCAGGGGGCCGTTGCCACCGATACCGGCCGGGATATTCTAAAACTGGTGGTGGTGGAAAGGCACCGTGCCAGCGGCAATATCGGGAGGGGGCTGGTGAAGGGATTTGGCCTGAAAAAAGGCGCTTTGGCTTCATCAATCGCCCACGATTCACATAATATAATCGCCGTCGGCGCCAGTGACGAGGACATATTAGCCGCCATCAAAGAGGTGGAGCGGCTTAACGGTGGATTGGCA
>DAOUZU010000102.1 GCA_030665535.1 Dehalococcoidia bacterium | reverse complement strand
TTTATGACCTCAACAGCGGGCGTATTGGCTATCTCTGTTCTCCGGTGCAGCAGGATAACGGCGGTTTACGCGGTCTCTGCCCCCTCAGACGGTGCCTCTGCCTCGGCCTTTGCCTTAGCTTCGGCCTCCTCTGCGGTCAGCTCTTCCTCTTCGGCCTCAGCCTCTTCCTTCTCCACCCTGGCGATGGCCGCCTCGGCTATCTTGACTACCAGCCGTGCGGGATCGGTGGTGATGGTTACGGCCGGGTCAAGGACGATATCGCTCACATGGATTGAATTGCCCATCTCGGTGAGGGGGCTAAGGTCAATCTCTATCTGCGGTGGCAGCTTGTCCGGCAGGCTCTCCACGCCGAGGTGGGTGAGTGACTGGGATATAATACGCCCCTTTTCCTTGAGGGCCGGGGCCTCGCCGACGAGGATGATGGGGATTTCAGCTTTCATCTTCTCGGTAAGTTTAATCTGGAAAAAATCCACATGGAGCAACTGGCGGCTTATGCTGTTCCGCTGGATTTCACGGATGATAACCTTCTTCGGCTGTTTATCGCCGCCAATGCTGAGGTCTATGAGCCGTGTCATACCAGCCTGGCCGACGATATCGGCCAGCTCGACCGTCTGGCACTCCAGGGCCAGCGACTCTATTTTATGACCGAAGAGGTGGGTGGGCGTGGTGCCCTGGCGGCGTAAAAAGCGGGTCTTCTTGCCCAGCATTTCTCTCCGGTTGGCCTTTAACTGCAAAGATTTCATCTAGTCCTCCACGAGCCAGTATTTAAGCAGAAACGGTCAAAAAATGCAAACGGCCGGACAATCCCTGGACAGGCGGCTCCCTGGTGTCTATACCCTGTCAATAGCCCTGTCCAGGCCGGCTAGATGAGCCCCCAGTCACGGTAGCCCCGCTGGATGACGGCCAGGTAATCGGCGGAAGGCTTTGCCTCCCCCGGCTGTCTTTTCAGGATATAGGTGAAGGCCTTCACCGGCTCTCCCATTTCCCTGTTGATAATCACATCTATCCGGTCATATTTATCAGGGTAGCCCTCTTCTTTGTCCAGCCTTCTCAGGTCACTTTCCGATACTTCATAGACACCGCCCAGCACCTTCTCCCCCCGGACGGCCCGGATACTGGCTGTGCCGCCGTGCCACCGCCGGGACCAGCCGCTGAAAATCAGTTTGTAGTGATGCAGGCTGGCCGTAAACGCTGGGCTGGCGCCGGGGCAGCACGCCCGCATCTGTTCTCTGTCCAGATTGGAGCCGTAGGCGAAATAATTCATAGTTCTGTGCGAAAGCTGCCGTATTATAGCCTTTCTGCCGCCCATTACGCCAGCCCATCTGGATTTGACAAGGCAGAATGATAAGTCTATAGTTCCGATAGCCTGGCATGGTGCCGGCGGCCAAGCGCAAACGGGCAAAAAATGAAGGCTGACGAACCGATGGAAGTAGGCAGCTTAACCCGGTTAAACGAGTACGGGCCCGACGACCTTTTTATCTGTTGCGCCAGCTTTGAGGATAGGTGCCTCGCCGCCGCCAGCAAGATGGGCACCAACTTCCGGGTGAGATTCAGCGTCATATTCGTCATTGAGGAGACGCGTCACCAACCACTGATTGAAACCAACCTCTACAAACTGCAAACATTTTTGAGCCGCCGCACCGCCGAGGGAGTTTTCGTCATCAAGTGCCAGCGTGACGATCCCGTTGACAGCGTCAACCAGCTTAAAAACATCTGGACACGTTGCCGCCCCAAGGACACCGACGAACCCTATATCACGGTGGACATCAGCGGTTTCACCAAAGTATACCTGCTGGGGCTGCTCCATTTCCTGGTGGCTGAGCTGAACCTGGGCATCCCCCGCATTCTACACACCACCCAGACCTATGCCCCCACACGCCTTACCCAGGGCGTCACCCAGATATCCACGGTGGCCAACTTTTTCGGCGGTATTTCTATGGAGAAGGAGACCGTCCTGGTGCTTTTCCTGGGCTTTGAACCGGAGCGCGCGCTTTCCGTCTGGAAACACTTCAACCCGGTGCGAACGATTGCCCTGATAACCACACCGCGCCAGGGTAACCCGGATTATCTCCGCTACGCTGAGAAAAACAACGCCTTCCTGCTCTCACAGCCGACGGTGGAGGTGAGGCACGCCCCGGCGGATAACCCCTACGCCGTGCGCAACGTGCTAGAGGCCATCCACGACGAGACCAAGGGAACCTACAACATGGCTATTGGCCCCTTCGGCACCAAGCCGCAGACGGTCGGCGTCTTTCTTTTCTGGCTGGAGCACCCCAAGGTGCAGGTGGTTTACTCCTACCCCGTGGAGTACACCAAGTCTTACCTCAAGCGCAAGACCGGCGCCACTCTTATACTGCCCCTGGCGCCGATGCGGGTCTAGCCCAACGGACGCCGTCCGGGCGCCCTTTTCTCCTTCTGACCGCCCGTCAACTTGACACAGCTTCAGCTTGTAGTTTATCGTGTACTACACAAATGAAAGGAGGTTGCTCTGTGGAAGGTTATTGCATGAAGTGCCGAGCGAAGAGGGAAATGAAAAACACCCAGCAGATAACCATGAAGAACGGCCGCCCGGCGACTCAGGGCGTCTGCCCTGTTTGCGGCACCAAGATGTTCAAGATTGGCAAGAGTTAGGGCAATTATTTAAGATTGATTAAGAGGGCAGGGTGCTTGCGCCATCGGAGGTACCCGGCCTTTTTATAGCCCGGACAATCCCTTTAACCTGGACAACCCATTGACAACATCCCTTTTTGGCTATACACTTGGCTATAGACATGTCCAATCAGGGTATGACCATAGCCCAGGCGGCCAAGGCGCTGGCCGTATCGTCCCGGACGGTGCGGCGCTATATAAAATCTGGCCGTATACAAGCTAGTCTGGTCGCCGGGCCCTTCGGCGACGAGTACCGCATTGCGGCCCTACCCCCGGAGCTGGAAAAGACGATACCCGTAGACAGTACCCCTGTCCAGACCCCTGAACAAACCCCTGTCCAGACCCCTGTAAAGGTTTTAGAAATGGTCAGCGACCTTCAGGAGAAGAACATGGCCCTGGCCGCCCGGCTGGGCGCCGCCACCGAGCGCATCAACAACCTGGAGAGTCAGATAAAGCTGCTGGCGGCCGGCAGGCGGCCCTGGTGGCGTAGGCTCTTCTCAGGAGGGAGTTAGCCTCCTCCGGCTTCCGCAGCGGGTATACCTGAGAAGGCGTCAAATCAAAAAATAGCTTGCCCTTCCCTGGTTTTAATACCAACCTGCATAAAGGGTAGAAAGATGCCCTGATAGAGGGAATGGGCCATCAGGCGGGGCGCATTGCCTTCTGGCGGGTGCGGGCATAATGAGTGACGCCTACCAGGCTGGGCAGGGCGATGCCATAGGTGATGAGTTGCCCGGAAAGACCCAGCCACCAGACGGCAAGCGGCAGCGAGACGAAAAGGACGACACTGGCCAGGATAACGTTCTTGTTTCTAAGCAGTGTGACCAGGGCCAGGGAGCTGGCGATAAGCATCGGCTGGGTGAGCATCACCAGGAAGACGCCGACGGTGGTGGACTCGCCGCGCCCGCCGCGGAAGCCCAGGAAGACAGGGAAGTTGTGGCCGATGATGGTGGCCAATCCGGCCAGCATGACGCCCGCCAGCGGCAGGCCGGCCACCTGGGCAATTACTACGGCCAAGGCTCCCTTGCCGGCGTCAACGATGCCGACGGCCACCCCCGTCCGCGGCCCCAGGTAGCGGAAGGCGTTCTGGGCGCCGACATTGCCGTCACCCATCTCCCGTATGTCCCGGCCTTTGAGCCGGCGGCCGGCCAGATAGGCGGTGGGTATTGAGCCAATTAAGTAGCTAGCCACTACAATCAGATAGACCATATTGCTAGTCCCTTAAGCCGGCGAGCAGAATCCGTGTGTAGTCAGGAAGACTTCCGCATCGCTCCGCGTGCCCCACCGCCGAAGATAAGGCTGACACCGAACAAGAAACCGAAGTCGTACCAGTTACCGCTGTTAAACACCTCGTAGACATTGACGTTATCTGAAAACAGCGAAATG
>DAOUZU010000119.1 GCA_030665535.1 Dehalococcoidia bacterium | reverse complement strand
CGGTGAAGCCGATGTCGTCCTTATGGTGGTCAAGCCACAGAACCTGGCTGATGTGATGGCCGGGATTGCCGGCCGGTTGAAAGACAACCAGCTTGTTGTATCCATCGTCGCCGGCGCCAGCACGGCCAGACTGAGCCAGGGACTGATGCACAAGGCTATCGTCCGGGCGATGCCCAACACCCCGGCCCAGATAGGCCAGGGCGTAACCGTCTGGACGGCCACCGCCGGAGTCAGCGGCCAGCAGAAGGAACAAGCCGCCGCCATCCTCAGGGCTATGGGCCAGGAAATCTACGTGGCCGATGAGAATTACCTGGATATGGCCACGGCGGTAAGCGGTAGCGGCCCGGCCTATGTCTTCCTCTTTATGAAAGCGCTGATAACCGCCGCCATAGACATCGGCCTGCCGCCGGATACGGCCAAACAGCTGGTGCTGGAGACGGTAGCCGGCTCGACCGCCTTCGCCGAGAAGTCCGGCAAAGAGTTGTCAGAGCTTAAACGAATGGTCACCTCTCCGAGCGGCACTACCGCCGCCGCCCTTGAAGTCCTAGATGAAGGACGTTTCAGCGAACTGATAAAGAAGGCCGTCGCTGCCGCCCACCGCAGAGCCGGAGAGCTGGGAGGCTAGGGTGGATTTTCTGGATATCCTACTGAGGGCCATCCGCCTGCTGACCCAGTTTCTGACCATCGCCATCTTTGTTCGCGTCATCCTGTCCTGGGTGGCGCCGATGACAGCCAACATCTTCACGGAGATCCTCTTCCGCCTTACCGAGCCGGTACTGGCGCCGCTCCGCCGCATAATCCCCACTGCCGGCGGGCTTGACCTGTCTCCGCTGGCGGCTATCATCCTGCTCCAGATTGCCACCTCCATCACCTACGCCCTCTAACATATCCCCTGTGATTTGACAATTCTGTATTTTCAGTATATACTGATATTACTAAATATTGGAGCGGAGAAATGACCAGTCAAAAAGAGGTGAAGACAAGCGCTGCCCCACTCCAGACCGACCTGGGCTGCTGCCGGGTGGAGTCTATCGTCAGTGTTGATGAGCGGGGGCAGATGGTGCTGCCCAAGGAAATCAGGGAGAAGGCCGGTATCGGCCCCGGCGATAAGCTGGCCGTCGTCAGCATACAGCAAGGAGGCCAGGTGTGCTGTGTCTGCCTTGTCAAGACAAAGGGCCTGAACGATATGGTAAGGGGCCTGCTGGGGCCGCTGATGGGCCAGGCTTCTCCCGGAAAAAGCGAGTGAAAGGTAAGACAGTCCTGATAACCGGCGCCAACACCGGCATCGGCCGGGCTACAACCCTGGCACTGGCCGGAATGGGGGCTAAAATCGTCATGCTCTGCCACACCCGGGAGCGCGGGCAGAAGGCAATGGAAGAGATAAAAGAGAAGAGTGACAACCCGGATATAGACCTGCTCGTAGCCGACCTGTCCGTTCAGGCGGATGTCCGCCGGGCGGCGGCAGAGTTCGCCGCCAGGTATTCAAGGCTCCACGTCCTCATCAATAACGCCGGTGTTATACTGCCCAATCGTGTGGTTACCGGGGACGGCCTGGAGAGCACCCTGGCCGTGAACTACCTGGCCCCTTTCCTGCTTACCAACCTGCTGCGGGACAGGCTTAAGGCCGCTGCCCCGGCCCGGATAATCAATGTGGCCTCCGGGATACAGAGGGCCTTAGATTTCGCAGACCTCCAGGGAGAGAAGCGCTATGGCGGCCTAAGGGCCTACGGGGAATCAAAGACGGCGCTCATCCTTCATACCTATGAGCTGGCGCGGCGCCTGGCGGGGACGGGGGTAACGGCCAACTGCCTGCACCCCGGCGATATAAGGACAGATATCTTCCGACACTACACCGGCCTGTTCAAGCTTATCCTTAGTATATCCGGCCCGCTGATGAGGAGCCCGGAAAAAGGGGCCCAGACCCCCGTTTATCTGGCCTCTTCCCCAAAGGTACAGAACGTAACCGGCCGGTACTTCGTTAACCGCCGGCCGGTGAAATCATCGGCCTCAACCTATGACGAGTCCGCCGCGCGGCGGCTTTGGGACATAAGCGCCGAGCTTACCAAGTTAGAAATAAACATGGAGGGAACATTATGAAAGATGATGAAATCAGGAAGGTAGTCCGTGAGGGCTATGCCCAAGTGGCCAAGAGGCAGAGCTGCTGCTGCGGCCCGGCGGATACAGCCGACGGCGCGCCGGCGGATATAAGCAGGCAGATGGGCTACTCCGATGAGGAAATGACATCGGTTCCGGAAGGGGCCAACTTGGGGCTGGGCTGCGGTAACCCGGTGGCCTTGGCTGCGCTTGAAGAGGGCCAGGTGATCGTTGACCTGGGCTCCGGGGCCGGCTTTGACTGTTTCCTGGCCGCCCAAAAGGTGGGGCCTCTAGGAAAAGTAATCGGCGTGGATATGACGCCGGATATGCTGGATAAGGCCAGGGCCAACGCCGAGGCGACCGGCGTTGGCAATGTGGAGTTTCGCCTCGGCGAGATTGA